>JAGLWJ010000418.1 GCA_023133475.1 Phycisphaerae bacterium
CCCTTACGATCGCGGTACTGATTGGTTCGAGTCGGTCCCCCACCCCGTCCGGCTGCCTGCTGCGCAGGCAGCCGGAACGGGATGGGGCACCCATCACCGCACCGCCGCTCCCCTTATGCTTACGAACGTCGGGGCTTCCACCTGGACGCCAACAAGCCCAGCCCGCCAACCATCAGCAGAATCACCGAGCCCGGCTCCGGAACGACCCGGATCGACTTGCTGCTGATCGTCTCGTCAAAGCCGGTGCCGGTTGACCCGACGGGAAGCGAATCCGGCAGGGAATCCGGCAAATCACCACCGTCGGGGATATCCAGCCCGAACCCGTTGTTCTCGTTGCCCTCAGGCCAACCGTAATACGATTCGACCATGCCGACGCTCGTCTCGATGGTCAGCGCAACGAAGTCGATCGCAAACAGCCCGTCAAGCGTATCAGTGAACAATGCCTCCAGCCCAATGCTGCCGCCAGCCAGGGCTGGGAAAAACGACGAGTCGATGTCGGCAGAGAAAATCCCCGTCTCCAAGAGACCCATGTCGATGAGCGGGTCGTCCGGTGGTGATGCCGCCCCGAACAGTTCGTCGGACACATCGCAAGCCCCCAGCCCCATGCTCAGATCGATCAGGTGAACGAAGTTGGTCTCGAATGTGTCGATGGCGCGGTGAGCGTTCATCGCCGCAAAGTCCACCGAAAAGGACGCCGAGACGATCTCGTCGCTAATGGCGTCATACTCGAACGCGCCGCCGACCGCCCACGCCCCCGAAGCCATATAAAGGCTCAACACGCCGGCAACCACAATCGACAGGCAAGAGCAGATGCCTGAGCCTTTGTTTCGTGCACTCATCATAGAAACCTCCTAACCTCCATAGTGGTGTTTATTCCCCGCGTGACCAAGGTCGCCGCGATCTTTCGTAACCACGTTTTGAAAATGCCAATACCACATCACACTTCGCATTTATCTCTGTTGGCCCGCAGGCACCTCACCGGCATGGGAGCGCAAGAGCGGTTGATGAACAGTCATCTCCGGCGTTGCGCCGGGCGGTCCGCCTTCCTCAAGCACTGTAATCGTGTAGTCCTCCACTTCTCCGACAGATGCCTGGCCACACGCAGCACAGGCGGACTCGGCATCGATCATGCGAATGCGCATCCGAGTGTCACCCAGGACGGCGCCGCCCGGCGGAATGATAGTGCCTGTAAAGCTGCCGGCACCTTCACCGCCGTACATGGAGATCGCTTCTCCAGCGTCATCGAAATCCTCATCCTGGTTCCAGTCCACCCAAACGCAGCAGCGATCGCCCCCGGAAGAATGCCCGTTGGCGACGGTTATCGAACGGCTCTCACCAATCGGTATGGATGTAGACAAGTGTGTGTAATCCTCGTATCCACCGCAACCGGTCCCGCTATTGCTAATCGATCCAAGCCACACGCTGTTGATGTAGTGGATGTCGCAACTACCCGTAGCCGCACAGTAGCCGCCACCCTCGATGATCGTAAACAGTGAATAGGCAGTCAAAGGCCAGCCCGTCACGGTGACCTGGACGAACGCCATACCCGGATCATCCGCCGTAAAGGTCATCTGTGCCGATCCGTCGGAATCGGTGGTCATGACAGCCCGGGTGCCGTCGGGCGAAACCGACCCGGAAGTAAACGTCAACGATCCGCTTAGCTTGGTGAACACAACCTCCCAGCCAGGTACGCCAACGAAGCGGGATTCCACCGTGGCGTTGATGGTACCTGTCGCTCCAACGGAAACCTCGTTGGGAACCGGGCCGACGAGGTGAAGCTGGTCGGGTATCTCGCACTCGTCGGGGACGCCGTTACTGTTGACGTCGGCGCTGGTCCCGCCGGTGATGTCGCACTCGTCGAGCACTCCGTTGTCGTTGCAGTCCGGGCTACAGTCGAAAAGGGGTATCAATAGGAAGGCGTGGCTATTTGGATAGTAATCAGACTCGCGTGGGATTGTGCCCCAGCCGACGATCATGCAGTTGTTGTTGATGTCCGCCGCCTCACCCAGATCCGCCATCAGGGCCAGCATCCCGGCGTGTGGGGATTGGGCATAGTCGACCAGATCGTTGACATTATACATCTCGTTACGATCGCTGTCGAACAAGAACGGGTCGGGCAAAGCCAGCCAACCATCGGAGCGTTCTTCCCCACCGTCGTCGAGCCGTTCGCGGAGATCGCTTATGGCAATGTGCGATTGTGCTTCGTCGTGGTCCAGGCCAACCAACGCCAGTGCCTTCTTGGCGTAGCCCACCAAGCCTTCCGCCGGTGTGTTCGTGGTCATCTTGTATGGCCAGATGGTCAGGTTTCCGACCACAATGCTCGAGTTGTTGATTGCGGTCCCCTCGGACCCGTAGGCACCGGCGAGCTTCCCGAGATTCAACATCTTGCCGCCGGTCCAGAAGAAGGCTCGGGGACCGGGGTTCGAGTCCATACCACATCCCTCGCCCCACCCGGAGATGTTCGAAAAGCCGGTGACCTCGCCCAGGTCGTTCAATCCGTAGGCGGTGCTTTCCGCACCGCCCAAGGTGCCGAGGCTGGCTCTCGTCCCCCCGTAAAACAGGGTTGCACGCCGATCCCAATTCGCGGTCTTGAGCAGGCCGGCGGCGCAACCCAACGCATTGATGTCGTATGCGTTGCTTTCCCGCGAACCGGCAGCACCAATATCTGTCATTACACCGGTCCCCTCGATTCTCTCCCAGCGGAAGGCGTGAATATAGCCGCTGGCATCGGTTGAATACCCGACCACCTGCCCAACATCGTTAATGCCGTACGCATAGCTGTACGCATAGGTGTACGAGTCGTCGAGCGTGCCGAGGTCGGTCATCACCCCGTTGGTGCCAACCATCTCCCAAAGGAACGCGTGGCTCTGCCAGCCCGTTCCAAACCTGGAGTAGCCGACCACTTGCCCGGCATTGTTGATGTCCATGGCGAAGCTGTCACTGCCGCCGAGGGTGCCGAGATCGATCATCATGCCGGTCCCGTTGGGGTGGACGATGTTGTACCGGAAGGCGTGCCATTGCCCATCCGCCACCTCGCAAGAGCCGACTATCTGCCCGACGTCGTTGATCCCCGTGGCCTTGCTGCTGAGGACCTCCCGCAATCCTGGCTCACCACCGCCACCTCCGCCGTCATCACCGGCAAACGTGCCGAGGTCGACCAGTTTGTAGCTGGGTGTGCCGACGAACCTCCAGCCGTCTTCCGGATGGCACAGGTCGCACTCGTCGGGAATGCCGTTGTCGTTGCAATCCTGGCTGGTCCCGCCGGCGATGTCCAGGTCATCCTCGATCCCGTTTTTGTTGCAGTCGTTGCTACACGCATCGCCGACGCCGTCGCCATCGTAATCCCATTGCTGGGCATTAGGGACGGTTGGGCAGTTGTCGCATACGTCACCCAGACCATCACCGTCGGTATCCATCTGGTCCGGGTTGTAGACCTCCGGGCAGTTGTCGCAGGGAACCCCGCGGCAGTCCACATCCGGATCGAACTGCTCCGGATCGTAGTGATTCGGGCACAGGTCTGCCTCGTCGCAGACCCCATCGCAGTCCGAGTCCTGGCAGGCCTCTTGACCCGGATCGGTGACCTGCCCCTCCATGAAAGCATGCACCCCGCCGCCAAACTCCAGTTGTTCGGGAGTCAGTACCGTGACCACGGGAGGGCGGCCTGTGATGGACCCGCTGAAGTCCAGCCCGCAGGGATTCCCCCCACGCACCTCGCAATCGCAATCCGGAGGCCACCAGCATATGCCAAGATAGTAGTTGCTCGAGGCGGCGTAGGGCTTCTCGAGTGTGGCGTCATTGCAATCGTGATCCACCGTGCCGCCAGGAAAGTTCCCGAATCGGCCAACCGGATCGTATTGAGACCAACACCCGTTAACAACGTCGAAGTCCATTAGAGGAGCCGGGTCCAACACCGCAACGTCATCCCCGAACGTTCCGCTTGCTTTCGTAAAGGTTATTCTGGGAACCACAATCGTCAGCGAGTCGAACTCCCCGGAAAACTCGCAGTAGCGGCGTATGAGCATCCAACCGATCGGCTGCTCTTCCACGGTCGACAGGCAAACCTCCAGATCATAGGTTGAGGTCTCCGTCCCCCCGTTGAAGGTCACCGCGATCGGTTGAGTGCTGGCCAGACGCAAGCCGGCCATCTGCGTTTCAATCGTTACCTCACTCACGCACGGGACCGGCAGATAGGCGTGGGTCAACCGGTGGACAATTGTGTCGATACTCTCGGGCACGTCCCCTTGGAGCTGCCCGGGCGCCAGATACAACGTTCCACCGAACGGATCGGACCCCGCACCAAAGAAGCCGGCCGGCAACGGATCGTCACTCAGGTCGTCAAAGGTTGCTCCGGGCCGTCCGAACGGAGGTGCCGGCGTGTGGAAGAAGTCCGAACCGGCGAGAATACACTCGTCAGGCATGCCGTCGCCATTCACATCGGACAACATGCTATCAGTGATGTCACACTTGTCCGGAATACCGTTATTGTTACAGTCCGTGCTGTTCCCCTCGGCGATGTCACAATCGTCCGGAATGCCGTTGTCGTTGCAATCGAGGCTGAACCCGTCGGCCACATCACAGTCATCGGGGCGACCGTTGCCGTTGCAATCGCGCAGCGCCACGTCACATTCGTCCGGGATGCCGTTGTTGTTGCAGTCGTTCCCCGTCAACTCACAATCATCCGGAACGCCGCTGGCGTTGCAATCGAGAACCGCAACCTCACAGGTGTCGAGAACACCGTTGTTGTTGCAATCCGCGGCTCCACCGGCGATCTCCCAGGCGTCGGGAATCCCGTTGGTGTCGCAATCCGCCTCGCACTCGTCCGGCACACCGTTGCTGTTGCAGTCGAGGCTCTCGCCGCAGCCGTTCGTGTCACAATCTCCCCCGACAGGACCGCAATCGATATCGCATTCGTCCGGCAGCTCGTTGCCGTTGCAGTCGGAATCGCAGTCGTCGATCAGCCCGTCGCCGTCGAGGTCGCGTTCGCACTCGTCCGGCACGCCGTTGCTGTTACAGTCCCCCAGGGACCGCTGGTAGAGAATCTCCACATCGTCGATGTTCCAGCCCGGATAGGTGGTCGAACCGCTTGTCGACCCCATGTACCAACGAATGTAGACCGTCGGCTGCCCATCCGCCACCGCCGAGAGGTCGTACTCTTGCAAGCTCCAGGATGACTCCGAGATTTGACCACTGTAATCATATGGGTTTTCCCAAACCAACGCCCAGCTCGACCCGTTGTTGGATACCTGGATGCCGGCGCGGTCGTACCTGGACCTATCGACCCCAAGCCACCTGCGAAAACGCAGCTTGACTTCTGTAGCTGACTCGCAATTGATGGGCGTGGTGGTCAGGTACGTGGGGTTCAGGTAATTGGTATAGTCGCCGTTGAGATTGTACCCGTACACGTTCAGGCCGGTGTAGCCGCTGGTGGGGTCGTGATTGTGCGAACCGCCGCCGGTCGGCTGCCCGAACGCCCAGTTATACTGGGCCGCCCAACCGGGATCGGTGTCCAAGAGGAAGGAGACCAGCACCCGCTCGCCGGTGCCTTCCAATTCACACTCATCGGGCACACCGGTGTCGTTGCAGTCCTGGCTGAACCCGCTGGCGAGGTCGCATTCGTCCGGCACGCCGTTATCGTTGCAGTCGGAATATTCGAAACTGAGCGATACGTCGTCGATGAACCAGGCGTCGCCGTAGGAGCCCGCACCCTTGAACCGGAGCTTGCACCCGGAATGGAACGCCTTCGCTGACAGCGTCTCGGAGACGAACTGCCAGCTTTCCAGATTAGGGCCGCCTTCAAGGACCGTGATGTCTTGCCAGCCGGCCCCGTCCCAGAAAGCGGCAGTCAAGCTGTCGCCGTATTCCGTGTATCTGCTACGCCAACCGAACTCCAGCCGAGCCAACGCCGCGCTGGAAAGATCAAGCTCCACCGACTCGACCCAGCCTACAGCGTCGATCCGCAACGATGCCGGCGGGCTGACATAGAGGTAGTCGATAGGAAACGCGGACCACTGGTCCCAATCCAGCCACTTGTCCGGGTCCAAGGCCTCCACGTCCGGGAAATCGTCGGAGAAGATCATTACCAGACGACACTCGTCCGGCAGCCCGTTCCCGTCGCAGTCCTGGCTGAACCCGCCGGCGATGTCGCATTCGTCGAGAATACCGTTGGTATTGCAATCGTTGCCGGCCAGTTCGCAGCTATCTGGTACACTGTTGCCGTTACAGTCCTGGCTGATCCCGGTGGCGACGTCGCATTCATCGAGGACGCCGTTCGTGTTGCAGTCGGCCGACCTCACCAGCGCGTAACACACTTCGACGCGAACCCACGATGAACCCGGGCACTCATGCGCACCCACGTCGGTATTTGCGACCAGCCCGATCAGCGTATCGCCATCTCCCGAGTCCAGGGCGAAGTTATAGACCGCCGATTCAACCGTGACCGACTCTTCATCGTAGCCCTCCCCATCGCAACCGCCGGCCTCTTCCTTGAACACTTGACCGACCCACACCCCGTTGATCTCGACCTCGAGGTATTCCCGACTCCACTCGAAATCGCCGGACGCGGAAATCGTGAGCGTGATGTCGCCACCAGCTTTCGGCGGGGCAACGAGCGTAAAGACCTGCGGGAAGCCGTGACCAATCGGAGACATGTCAGACGATGTCTCGCAGAGGGTAATCACCGCAATGTCGCACTCGTCTGGAAGCCCGTTGCTGTTGCAATCCGAACTTTGCCCGCAACCCGGGATATCACAAGGGCCACCTGAAGCCCCGCAATCGATGTCGCACTCATCCGGGATGCCGTTCTCATTGCAATCGCCCGCCACAGCCGCCCCAACCGGAGCAATAGCCGCCACCATCGCGGCGATCACCACCAGATTCCAAGTCGCTTGACCCCAGGCCTTGGGACCGGCAATGCCGCGCCGGTGTGTCTTTTGCCGTGCGTACATAATCATGTCCTATACAACCTCACATAAATAACAGGACATATTGCCTATGCAAAAGGCTGTAGGTAGCCGCGAATCTGATCAGGGCGACGCTGCATACTTCGGAATACGCGAGTCAGTGTCGCATTGAGTTCCCCAGCATCGGCGAAGTACCTGTTGTGCGTGCCGGTGATGCGCGTATGATGCCAGAGACGCTCTGTTGCATTGAACTCTGGTGAATAGGGTGGCAGATTGAATACGGTCCACCGCGATCGGTTGGCCGCAAACCAATCCCACACATGCGCGTGCTTATGATAGGACGCATTGTCTTGTACCCAGAAGACCGGACGCGGATAATAGTGCCGGGCCACCTGCTCCAGGAAGTTCAAATACGTCTCGGCGTTGAATACGCTATCACGCCGATAGAGAAACCGGGCCGAGTGAATCTCGACGCAGCCGAAAACCTTCACGCTCCGACGTTGCCCGGTGACCGGAACCTGTGGCTGCACTCCACGCCTAGCCCACGTCGCGTGCAGGGTAGAATCCTGCCGGAAGGAGGCTTCGTCGCCATGGATCAGTGCCGCGCCCTGCGCTCGGGCGTTTTTTTTTGATTGGGATAGGTATAGCGGTGCCAGCGGTCCTGTTTCTGTGGGTCAGCCCGAGCCAACTTACGCTTCGGGCGTTGCACCGAAAAGCCCATTGTGTGCAGCAACCGGCACACATAACCGGGATGGTAGGTGACACCGAACTGCTCTTGAATTACCCGAGTGATCATGGGGCTGGTCCAGACGCCTGACAGGTAACCATAGGCCACCGGACCGCTCTCGATGATGTCTGCCAGCGCCTGCTGGTTTGCCGCGCTCAAGGCCGCGGGGCGTCCGGGCCGATACCCTTCCAACAAACCGTCGTACCCGAACTGCTCATAGTTTCTGAGCCACTCACTGACACGAGACCGTGGCGCCTTCAGTATTGCCATGATTTGGCCACTTGTGTAATCGTCATGATTCAGCAGCACCGCGTGAATCCGTTTCGCTACGCGATAAGCTCCGTCGCTCTCGGCTTCCCGCTTCAAGCGCAGCAGCTTCTTCGCGGTCATGGGATGTAGTGTGAGTTGGCGTGGACGCATGGCAGACCTCCTTGTCCGATCTGCCGTATTATACCACCTGAAACGGAATATGTCCTTTTATTTAGGTGAGATTATATAGATAATGACGATTGGGGCTGTTTTGCCGCCGATCATCTGCAGAATACACCCGAATATATCGTATGAGCCGGCAAAACACAAGGGAAATCGTTGAATATTCCCCATCTGGCGGGTGGCATGGTCAAGGACCACCCTCGATAACGTTACGATTTGTCCGATGACCTTTCGAGGTGGTTCTTGACCATGTTCTGCGCCGCACGCTTTCGCTAGGCCCGGCATTTATGCCGGGTGAAAAGGCCGAACGAAGAATCCCCCGTAGGGTGGG
>JAGLWJ010000419.1 GCA_023133475.1 Phycisphaerae bacterium
TCAGGCATTCGTGTCCCCCACCGCTAAAGCGATGGGCCACCCAGCCGCTCCCTTACGGTCGCGGTACTGATCAGATCAGTACCGGTCCTCAAGTGCGATCCGCACCGCCTCCCCCGGAACCAAACGAACACCCTCCTCCAATGCGACCACCAGCCCCCGCCCCCACACCGGATATGTGGGGAACTCCCGATATCGCGGTGGGGTTTCGGTGATCGTATCCGCCAGACGGGCAATCGTGCCGGCGTATTCGCGGTGCAGGCCATCCACCGTAGCCAGGCAACGAACCTGAACCGGGTCGCCAACCCGCGCGGACAAAACCGTCGGCTCCGACAAATAGGCAACCACCATGCCCGTCGAAGTGGGGGAAACCACAACCAGCGGGGCACCCGCTTCAACACGATCACCAGGATGAGCCGCAAGAAACGTGACCTGCCCGTCAATCGGCGAGCGCAACACGTGAATATCAATCTGGAGCATCAGGTCGTCGAGGTCGCGCTGACGCACCTCGATGGCCAAACGCAACGGCGCCAAAACAGGTTCGAGAGCAACATCCATCCCCTCACGCTCGACGAACTCGATCCATCGGCTATTAGCCGCCTCCAACGCCTTCTTTGCACGCTTGATGACCTCGGCGTTTTCCACAAGGGCGGCCCTTAATGAATCAACCTGGGTTTGAATGTCGTTCAGTTCGTGAAACGGGGCGTTGCCCGTCTCGTAAAGCCCGCGCGTGATGTCGTACTCGACATCGGCACCACGCAAGAGGATACGGTCGCGGGCGTCAGCCACCAGCTCCGACAAATAGTCCAGATGGGCGGCTTCGCGGTCCACCGCAAAGCGCCGGGCAAGGTCCTCGAAATCGATGATCGCCCGTGCATTGTCGGCGGAAACCCTGGCTTGCTCCGCAACCACCTCCAACCGCAAACGCTGAAGGTCCTTTTCGATGACCGCCAACTGGATGCGCTCCTGGCGATCATCCATCGACACCAGCACTTGGCCTAGCGTCACTCGATCATATAGTTGCACGTAGGTTCGTTTGACGATTCCGGGCTCGAGATGTGCGAGGGTTACCGGCTGATCCTCGGCAAAACCGGAGATGGTGCACCGGGCGCCGGTCCGCTGGTACAGGTGAAAGGCGGCGGCGATGGCCAGGACCCAGACAGCCGTCGGGAGGACGGAGATGAACAATCGGCGCGTCCACCGCCGGCGTTTCTTGCCCAAAGCCCGGTTTGCCGTCCCACGCGACATGCCTTTTCCCTCGTTAGGACACTTCCTCAAAATCCTGCTCGACGAGCAGGTGAATCGTATCAATCCGAAACGCCTTCTTCAACGCCGAGACCAGGTCCGGAGCTTGCTCGGGATCGCGCAGGCGGACCTTGTAGGCACACTGGCAGACGGCATCGCCCTCCGCTGCAGGCCCCGGCGATTCGTCAACCGATATCACCGAGTGCCTCCGGCAGAACCGAGAAAGAAGCGTATCAAACTCCACACTGTCCAGGGCTGAAGCCACAATCTGAAACCGCAACAGGCTGTCCGTGGCGTGCCAGGCACCGAACCCGGTCTTGTGCAGATAAAAAGCCACCAGGTTGACGAAGATTGCCCCGATCACCGCAGTCCCATAATACATGAACCCCGCCGCCATCCCACAGATCAAGCACAGGAAGACATAGGCGGTATCGCGTGCGTCCCGCAAAACCGTCCGAAAGCGGATAATCGCCAGCCCACCCAACAGGCCCACAGCAGCCACAATGTTGCTGGATATCAGCGCCATGCTCAAAGCGGCGATGATGGTGATCAACACCAAAGCCTGCGTGAATGTCCTCGAATACGAAACCCCCCGATGTGTCCACCGATAACACCACCCGTTCAACTGCCCAACAATAAAGGCAATCAGAAGTGTGAGCAGAAGCCGCTCCGTCAGATTGTACGGAACGGTGGGGACCGGCTGAAAGAGTTGGTCGAGAAAGTTCATCGAAACCGCCTCAACCTGATGCCCGAGCGTCGGAAGGGGAGGCCGCCCGGGAACAGATCACATACTTACACACCCCTCGACGGAGCACCTCCACACGGCGCAACATGTCCGCCACCCAAAACGGGTAGGTGTTGGTGAATTTGACCTCCAGAATGACTACGCCAGAGCTCGCCGGCCACCACATTTCGCGCTTCCCGTTGCCCGGTGGTGCCAGCAATCCGTAGTGCAAGTCCCGATCGATGGTCACCCGGATACGGTCGGCACTGTCTCCCTCGTAAGCCTCGCGTGTGTAAAAGACGCCGACCACCGGATCGGCTCCGATTCGCTCGCGCAGGTGCAGGAATTCGTTCATGTTCGCCAGTGTGGGAGCGTCGATCTCTTCCTCCCCGTCGAGCAGGCTGCCCCGCGACCACAAGAGCGACCCGGCAAGCTCCGACTCCACCCGAGCCCGGGTTTTGTGAACGATCCCGTGGATTTTGCGCTTGATCTCGAAGAACGCCGGAAGATCATCCGGGACCTCGCGGAACTCACGGTACGTGCGAACGCGGAGCTTGTAGCGCTTCACCTGGCGGCTGAGCGTGGCTTGCAAGAGGGTACGCGAAGGCGAGTCGAGATAGGTCGAAAGGATCGGGTATTCATAACCGGGTTGATGCAGCGAGTAGGGGTCGGGCGGGAGATGCCCCAGGCAATGGCGGCGAATCTCCGCTGCCTGGGACTCGGTGATAAGATACTTGGCCTCATACCGCTGCCATCGCAGAGATTGGCCGCCCTCATTGACCATGCACCGTATCCTTTTCTCACACATCGCGGCTTTGAGCCGCAACCCAATCAGTGCCGCGACCGTAAGGGAGCGGCCTCCCAATCAGCACCGCGGTTGGGTGGCCCATGGCTTTAGCCGTGGGGGACGCGAATCGCGTCAGGCATTCGTGTCCCCCACCGCTGAAGCGGTGGGCCACCCAGCCGCTTACGGTCGCGGCACTGATCGGGAGGCCGCCTTCAACTACCCGGTTCAGGGGCACAGTGAACCTGCACTTCCCATCAAGGATAACGAAAACAGGGCGAAGTCGTCAAGGTCTATATTCTGGTCGCCATTGGCATCCATCATTTCGCATTCCTCGGTGGGGGCTCCGGGGGCGATAAAGCAGACCTGGAACCGCCCGTAATCCTCCAGGTCCACGTCGCCGTCATGGTTGGCGTCAAACGGGCCGTCGCAAGCGTCACCGTATCCGTCTTCGTCTGTGTCCTCCTGCTGGGGATTCGGGACCGTGGGGCAATTGTCCAGGGCGTCGCAGACCTCGTCGCCGTCACAGTCCATGAATATAAACGTGCAACCGGTGATGGGATTGCATGTATCTTCCGTGCAAACGTCATCGTCGTAGCAATCCAGCGGGGTGCCCGCGGCGCACTGCTTGCTGACTTGGCAGGTCTCTAACCCGTTGCAAACGTCGCCGTCATCGCAATCGCCGTTGTCGGTGCAACAACCCGCCAAAGTGAGGATCAGGCTGTTATCGCACGTGCCCTCGATACAAAGGTCCACAGTGCAGAAGTATCCATCGTCGCAATCACAGCTATACGCACAGCAATCGGGGAGTTGAGTATGGATGCAGGTGCCGCTGGTGCAAACGTCAATGGTGCAGGGGTTTCCGTCGTCGCAATCGGTGTCGAACTCGCAAACGGCAGGAAGGTCCCGCAACTCTGCGAAATCCTGCACCGTCGAACCGTCGCTCCAGATATTCGCAGCCCCAAAGGTGCTATATGCACCATCGCCATAAGCCGAAAATGGGACCACCTGTGGGCTGGGGTCCTGCTCCAAAAGGAACACCTCGTCCTTGCCAATCCCGCTTCCCGGTTCGATGCCCTCACCCGCCGGCCCGAAGACCACTACATCAAGGTGGTCTCGAGTGGTAAGCTGCCAGTTCTTGTTGGAGACCTCGAAGTCCGTGGCGGTCAGGTAGGTTCCCGATGCCCCGTCGGCAGCCTGGACGTTGATCCACCAATCCCCGCCCTCGGGGTCGTAACTCACGTCATCCGCCAGGCCCTCAGCCACGGTGATAATCGTCCCGCTACGCAGGTCCTCCCACAGCGAGTCGTCGGTCAGGGTCAGCGTTTGGACGGTCTGGCTTGCTCCGCCGGTATCGTCGCTGATCACCAGCCGCCACCCGCGTATGTCGAGATGGTCGATGGTGACTACCAGCTCGAACCAATCGCCGCCGTTGCCGAGCACTCTGCCCCAGTAGGTGTCGTTGCCGCCGCTTTCCAAATACTCGTCGTTTCTGACCGCGTTGTATTCGTTAAGGATGACTTCGGCGATCGGGGCCTGGTTGGGCAGTTCCGGCGTGGGGAGGGTGAACTCCTGTCGCAGGGGCGTTCCTTCGGGGTATCGGCCGTAGGAAACATCGGCGGGCAGTGGGTTGTAGTTGATGTAGTCGATGATCGTCGCGGCGGGCGTGTAAAGGCCGACAAAGCCGCCGATAGCGCTGAGGGCGAAGTTGGTGTGCAGCGGCCCTTCGGCGGGCTCATTGTCTGCCCAGACGAGGATTCGGCCCTGTCCAGCCACGACCGTCCCGGCGGGGAATGCCCATTTGTCGGGCACGGCGTAGTCATTCGTGAGGAACAGGCCGCTCAGGTCGATCCCCGCCGTCGAGGCGTTGTAGACCTCGATCCAGGGCTCGAACTCGCCGCACTCGTCGGTGTTGATCGAAGCGTTGATCGGCAGAATTTCGTTGACGTACAAAGGCAAAACCGGCGAGGTGGTGCCGGCGGTGCTGTTGAGCGCCCCCGGCGTGCCGCCCACGGCGGCGCTGGCGGCCCAGTTTGCGGGGCGGTTGTTGTCCTGCCCGGCATCGATCAGTTCCAGTGAAGGGCCGATCCCGTCGGGTGTGGTGGGCCAAGCTGGGTCGTCGTCGTAACGCACCGTGTCAATCTGCACACCGTGGTTGTCCAACAAGGTGAGGTTCTCGCCGCCGTTGTCGAGCCGTCCGCCGTACTGGGCGGTGACGAGAATGCCGCTACCGTAGGTCGCCCGGAACTGCACGTCGTCCTGGACCACCACCAGATAGCCGTTACTCGATATGACACTGCCCGGCGGGAACACCAAATCGACGCCGTCAAACACCCACCCCGACAAATCCACCGCCTCGCTCGACGGGTTGTAAAGCTCGACGAACTCGTCATCGAGCCCACCGGCGGGGTTGTACATGATCTCGTTGATCACAATCGAGGATGTTCCACACTGGGCATGGGGGACGTTTCTGTTGATGACGTGGGTGGCGAAGAGGTGCGTCCGGCGAACGGCGAGGTATTCGGTCTTGAGAATGTTGACGGCTTCGGAGAGGGTTTGGGGTTCCCCATATTGGCCCCACAGGTCCTTGTCCATCGCCGCTTCTGGTGCTATGAGGTCGGCCAGCTCATCGAAGCGTGTTTCGTATCGTCCGGGTTTCAGCAGCTCGTCCATGATTGTCCGCAGTCTGCGGCAATACATCTGCCGAAACTCCGGATCGTCGAGCAGGGCGTCTATGACGCGATTCCACAGACGGTCATACTTCTGGTGAAAGCGATCGCCGAACCACGGGTGGCTTGGCGAGGCGTTGTCGATGTACGGGAGGCTGTCCACGTCAGCCCATAGCTCGTCACCGAGCACGTCCCCGCCTGCACCGAAGTTTCGCCCGAAGGTCAGGTCCAGGTCCCACGGGTGCATGGTCCACCGCCCGGTGCCATCGGTGTCGCGGTAGAGGAAGTAGTTCTTGGCTACGTGGTCGTTGTTGTGCATGATAATATTGGCAGCCATGTACGCGATGGTGGTGGGGACGTCCACGTTGTCGAGGATGAAGTCCCGCCGGGCTGACCCGGACAGGTTGTTGATCCCGTCCAGGAAGTCGTACAGGTCGCTGTAGTCTTCGTACAGTCGGCCTTTCTTCTCGTAGTCCTCGGGGAGAGATTCGAGGGTTTGGAAGTGGCAATCCTCAAAGGCTTTGTACCGGGATGCGTCCTCGCTGAGCCCGTTGCGCTCGAGCCAGGTGTCGTCCGGCTGCTCGAGGTAGGCGAACAGCCCGAAGAACTCGCCGTTCTGTTGCACACGCACGTGAAACATCTGGCAGGCTGGTATGCCCGCCTCGATGAATGTTTCGTAGCCCACCAACTCGCGGCAATAGGTTTTGTCCGAATAGCTGCTTTGCAGGTTGAACTGATCGACCGGAAGCTGGATCAAATCCGGGGCGGTGAAATCGTGCCCCTGCGGAAACAGAAACTTCCAGTTCGGCTTAGGCCACGAACGCGACGACTGCCCGCGGAGACGCACCTGGACATTATCGTAGAGCACCCCACCATACCACAGCACCGCCGGCTCAGTCTCGTCGGTCCACAGGTGGTCCAAAGCTGCCTGATACCGGTCCGGATCCATGAACCAGTGAAAGATGGGCAGGTTTGAACTCAGCGAGGCATCCTCGATGACGGTGCCGGTGTACTGCACGGTATCGTCTGTGCGGGGATGGCTCATCTGCCCGGTCGTTCCCGTCGCTTCAATCCGAAAGCGCACCAGCGTGTTGAGCGGCTGACCGGGAATGGTCGCCCCATAAACCCCATTGGTTGCGATACCGTCGTCGTGAACCCCGTCGTCGAGCATCGTGACGGTGATGTCGCTCTCGAAGTCGATCTTGTAGACCAGCCCGACCGTAGAGGCATCCTCGACGGCGGCGGTGACGATAATGGGCTGGTCTGCTTGTGGGGCATTGTCGTACACCACATCGGTGATCCACGGAGGCAGACCGTCGGCGTTGACACTGTTGACCGCCCCGGCGGTGTGCCCGTCTGTGTCGATCGAAGCCCGCCAGTTGCGCGGTGTGTCGTTGCCCTGGGCAGGATCGATCAGTTCCAGAGAGACCCCCAGGCCGTCGGGCAACATCGGCCAATCACCGCCGTCCGCAAAGCTGACGCGATCCTGAACCACGGCAAGGTGGTTAACCAATTCAAGCGTTTCGCCGCTGTTACTGAGTCGGCCTGCGTAAACGTAATCGGGCGTAAAGCCGTAGGTGCTCTCGAACTCCGCCGCGTCGCGGGCTATTACGACATACCCGCCGGCTGCGATGGTCGCCCCAGGCCCAAACCAGAACCCGATCCCGTCGATGACCCAGTCCTGAAGGTCCACCACGGTAGGGCCGATGTTGTGCAATTCCAGAAACTCGTCAAACTCCAAGTACGAGGCGGGATGGTACATGATCTCGTTGATGACCACATCCGCCGCCGCCGGCGCGGTGGCAACCAGCGATACCAGAGCAGCGAATACTAATGCTAAATGAGTGGAATTCCGTGTACGCATGTAACTAACCTTAGGTAAACATTAAGTGAACCCGTGGTGGGAAAAAGGCAAGAGGCAAGAGGCAACA
>JAGLWJ010000042.1 GCA_023133475.1 Phycisphaerae bacterium
GGTCCTTGACCATGCCACCCGCCGCCGACGTATGGGTGGCCCACCGCTTTAGCGGTGAGGGACGCGAATACCTGATGCAATTCGCGCCCCCCACCGCTAAAGCCATGGGCCACCCAGCGTAGGGCGGGTTCTACCCGCCTTTCGGCACTAGTCTATAAACGCATCCTGAAACCCGCCGGCATCGTGCAGGTCAATGTCGCCGTCACTGTCAAAGTCGAAAGCATCCAGGCACATATCAGCACACTCAGGCGACGCGGGGCTCGGCGAGGCCCCCGGGCCGGCGAAGCACGCCACAAAGCCTCGATAGTCGGCAAGGTCAACGTCCCCGTCGGCGTCGAAATCCCCGCCCGCTATTGTCTCGCACTCGTCGGGAATATCCGTCGCATTGCAGTCCAGGCTGGTGCCGTAGAGAATGTCGCACTCGTCAAACACGGAATTATAGTTGCAGTCGGGAATCTCCTCCACCGGGACGGACCCGCCGCCGGCACAGGTCAACTCGAAAGTGTCCAGCTTCAAGGTCGCAATTGCCGTGCTCCCCGAGCCGTTGGACAGGGTGTCCACCCGGAAGTAGTCCATCCGCCGCGCCCCCGAGTGCACTGCATAACCGGTAAACCTGGAAACGCCGTCGATGTATAACTCCACCGTGCTGTCCGAGCCTTCGTAGTAATTGGTCAGTATAGCCTTGAAGTCGTAACATGTTCCCAGGCTGATAGGCACGTTCGTATTGGTATACGAACCACCCGGCTGCTCCACCGAAATAAACCCGGGATTGACCGACGAAGCCGTCGAGGAAAAGCGGATGGCGATCACCTTGCGGTGGTTGTTGCCGTCATCATCGCGAATGGAAAGTTGCCAGTCGGTCCCCGGGTTATCGTTAAGCTCCAACTTCGCCTTGAAGCTCAGTTCATAAACCCCTTCCTCCGGCGGCAAGGCCCCGCCGACAGTGCGGAAGTATTCGCTGATCACGTACCAATCCGGGGGGGTGCCGTCTGCGCCCGGCACACTGATTTGCATTGCACGGTCGGTGAGCCCTCCCGTTTCGCAACCCTGCCACCATATCTTCGCGGTGTCCTCGGGATTGAGCCAATAGCTGCCGTCGCCGTTCTCAGAGGGTATCATGTTGAACCCATCCATCCTGGTGTCCTTGGGGTAGGAGTTGAACCCTCCCCACAGGTCGTAGTTCCGCGGCACGTCGCACTCATCCGGTCGGTTGTTGTTGTTGCAATCGTCACTGGTTTCGTAGATCAGGTCGCATTCGTCCGGGGTGCCGTTCTCGTTGCAGTCCGGGTCGCACTCATCCGGCACACTGTTGTTGTTGCAATCGTTGTCCGCGCCGTCCGTATCGATTCTGATGTCGTCCACAAACCAGTCGTCGTAGTTGCCGACACTGGCGATATTCCAAAGTCGCAGGGCAAAGTTGGCATGGTACGCCTCCGCTGGAAGAGCGATGATCTCCTGCTCATATGTGGTCATGTCCGATCCGCTGCCGTAATAGGAAGCGAGTGTGACCCAACTGCTGGAAGCGTTGCGGAACTGGACATACATATCGTCGCCGTACTCCGTGCTGTTGCCGCCCCCGGTGCGCTGCCAGTAATAGCTCAGCACCGCGTTCTGCTCGTCGGCGAGGTTGATCGCCACCGACTGAATATCGTCCCCGCCATCGGGGGAACCGTTGAGGCGCAGTGAGTAAGGGGCACTGGGCTCGTCAATGCCCACGTTGTCAGCCGTGGCACCGGAAATCATCGCCCAATTGGCCGGGCTCAACGCTGAGCCGGGGAACTCGTCGCTGAATATGGTGGACGGCTGGGTAAGCTCGCACTCGTCCGGGATGCCGTTGAACTGGCAATCCTCGCTGGTCGCACCGACCACGTCGCAATCGTCCGGCACGCTGTTATTGTTGCAATCGTTGCCGGACAACTCGCAATCGTCCGGAATGGCGTTGAGTTGGCAGTCTTCGCTGGTGCCGGCGTAGATGTCGCAGATATCCAGCACACTGTTCCCGTTGCAGTCTTCCTGCGATTCACACTCATCGGGAACCTCGTTGTAGTTGCAGTCGTCGCTCTGGCCGCAACCTGCCACGTCACACTCCCCGCCCGGTTGCCCGCAATCGAGATCACACTGATCGGGGATGCTATTGCCATTGCAGTCTTGCCCGATGTATTCGGCGTAAGCGGCGGCATAGCCGACATTCGAGCAACCGTACGGGACCAGCGCATAGCCGTAGTCACCCCACCACGAGCCCCACGAGTTGCGCACGATCCACGCCCCATCTGCCCCGGCATTGTCATCCCACCCGACAATTATGACCCCGTGATTGGTGTCATAGTCTTCACACGCATTGAATACCCCGCCGCCAAAAGCATGAAACGCGCTATTGGCATAAATGCTTACCGCCACCGGGCCGTGGTCATAGACGGCCTGCTTGATCTGCAGTTCGGTCGGCACATCCCATTGCGGGCCGACATAGTTCCACCACTGAATGTAATACGTGTGGTTGTAGGGGCAGTTGCAAGGGGCATCCCAAGCCACATAAGGGAACTCATTTTCCGGGACCGCTCCACAGTCCCCGCACGGATCGGTCCATCCGCTATGGAGAAGAAACCGAAAAGCACTGGTGTGCCAACCGCCGTCACAATCCCCGGCGGTCGTGCAACTGACCAGCCACTGCTCCGAAAGGTTTACAATCGTCCCGCCGTCCTTGATGCGGATGTTCTGCTCCAACACCCCAAGCGCGGCAAATGCCCAGCAACTTCCACAGTCCCCCTGATACCTGATGGGAACATCCGGATAACCGTTGTAGTCCCGCCAATCAAATTCCGCGGGAAGGCCGCGGCTGGGGGTGATGTCATCGAACCTTGCCCCGATCCGCCAGCCTTCCGGCTCGACCATACCGCACAAGTGGTGCAATGGTGTGCGCGTGGTCTCGTTTTCGCTGATCGAGAAGGTCCAGCCTTCTTCTTCGCCCTGCCGGCGCAGAGCTTCGATATCCTCACTCGTAAGCTGGGCCAGCACCGGGCCTGCCAATATCCCCACCACCAGGCACGCTACCATGCAGGCCCAGCCCACCTGTACGTGCACCTTGTTAGTGAACTTTGCAGCACTATGATTGCCTCGTGTTGATTGTGACATCATCTACTCGACTCCTTGCATACTGGTTGGTGGGGTGGGCACTTCTCGGTCGCACTGGCAACGTCCGGTTTTACCCCGAGAGTGCGGTAATACACAATTCCTATAATCATGCGCCCGGGCATGGATTCCTTCTCCTCCAGACAGGTAATCCAACCGGATACATAGTACACCTCTAATGGGTTGACCTTTGAGCTTCCAGCACTCATTATAGAGAGTCCCCACATTACGGTGAACAATGAGTATAATCCACAGGGTTGGGTCAGGTCAAGGAAAGAGCCCTTCCTAATGCCTATAATTGGCACATTAATCTCTTGAACATGGGAAACAAACCGACCCGGTTGAAGTGGGCCAGCACTTTGTCCGTTGGCGACTGAATGGGTTTCGAGCAGATGTAGGGCGGGTTCCACCCGCCATGTCATGCCGGGAAGGCGGGTGGAACCCGCCCTACTTGGGGTGTCAGCTTCCACCGCCGATGATTGATGCCTCTCCGGTGGTAGGATCGATCTGTACGGTGAGGATTATATTGCCCGCCTGAAGGGTAACCGTTGCCGCGTCGGCTTGATCGAGTTGGCCTAAGATGCCGAAAACCACCTGGTCGTCGCCGCCGAGTGAATGGCTCTGGATAGTCACCCCCGTCATTTCCGAAGCCCGGCCGCTGCCGAACTGAGTAACGTAGGGCTGGTTGAGTGCCGGGTTGTTGATTGGGGTTGTGGGGGCGGAGCTTGCGGCGATGGTGTATGAATTGTTCGCCTGGTCGAAGCTCACCAGGCGGGGGTCGTCCGCATGGGTGATGGACTCGATCTGGGCAAATGCCAGGTCCGCGATCAGCAACCGGCTTGCAGCCCGCAACCGTGAGTCATCCGTGCCGGCCAGCATGGGCACTACGAGGCTTGCCGCAATAGCCACCAGCACGATCACAATCAACAATTCCACGAGCGTAAATGCCGTGCTGCCGCAGACCGGAACCCTGCAACGTGCCTGTCGTAATGCGATCATGCGCCAAACTCCTTGGCCAACCCTATTCGCGCGCATCTCCACCATGCCGGCAATATCGGCAACTCGCAACGGTTTTGCCTCTTGAGAGACGGCCCGAAAAATCACCATGCCGAGGTTATCGGGCCTTGGGCGCCCGCGCAATCCAGTGCCGTTTTTGGCGAGGGAGTTTTGTGGCGGCGGGCTTGCGCTAGGCCCGGCATTTATGCCGGGTATTGGAGCGGTTGTCTTTGCCCCCCAGACGTAGGGTGGGTGGAACCTGCCGTAGGCAGGTGGAACCCACCAACCGGCGACGAGTCCAAGGTCCTGCTGGTTTCTGACTTTGGACTTTGGATTAGGGACTTTGGACTTATTAACCGGCATGGTGGGTTTCGCCCGCCTACGGCGGG
>JAGLWJ010000420.1 GCA_023133475.1 Phycisphaerae bacterium
GATGAACCAGTTCAAGGACGTCTTTTTGGGCAGCGGCTCACGTAGCTACGCCCGAGCAACCGACACGCAAAAGTGCATCCGGGCCGGCGGCAAACACAACGATCTCGACGATGTGGGCATAGATACCTACCACCACACCTTCTTCGAGATGCTGGGCAACTGGTCCTTCGGCGACTACTTCAAGAAAGAAGCCATCGAGTGGGCCTGGGAGTTGCTGACCCACGTATGGGGCATCGACAAGACCCGCCTCCACGCCACCTACTTCGAGGGCAAGCCCGAAGCCGGCCTGGAGCCCGACAACGAAACCCGCGACCTGTGGGCCACGGTGACCGACATCGACCGGGATAACATCCACCCCGGCGACATGAAGGACAACTTCTGGGAAATGGGCGACACAGGCCCCTGCGGCCCATGCAGCGAAATCCACATCGACCTGACGCCACATAAGTCCGGTGGGGACTTGGTAAACGCCGGCGATCACCGCGTCATCGAGATATGGAACCTGGTGTTCATCCAGTTCAACCGTGCAGCCGACGGCAAACTCACATCGTTGCCAGCTAAGCACGTCGATACCGGCATGGGTTTTGAGCGTCTCTGCGCGGTGCTGGCGGGCAAGGATAGCAACTACGACACCGACATCTGGGCACCCATCTTTACGGCGATTCAAAAACGCACCGGCTCACCCGATTACAGAAGAACACTCCCCATGGACGAGGCAAGAGGCAAGAGGCAAGAGGCAAGAGGTAGGGTGGGTGGAACCTCGCGTAGCGAGGTGGAACCCACCATCGGCGACGCCGACAGCCTTCAAGCCATGATCGACGTCTCTTACCGCATCATCGCCGATCATCTACGCTGTCTGACCTTCGCCCTGACCGACGGGGCTGTCCCCAGCAACGAAGGCCGAGGTTATGTGCTCCGCCGCATCCTCCGCCGGGCGGTCCGTTACGGCAGACAGTACCTTGACACGCATGAACCGTTCCTGTGCGACCTGGTGCATCCACTGGTCGAGCACATGGCAGAGGCATTCCCCGAACTGCGAACAGCCCACGGCGGCAAGAACGTCGAGCACGTCGTGGAATTGATTCGCGACGAGGAGGAGTCATTCGGGCGGACCCTCGACCGCGGCATCAAACTCTTCGACGAAGCCGCCGAAGAAGCGATCAAACGCCATCACGGGGAGATCAGCGGCCAAGACGCCTTCAAACTCCACGACACCTACGGCTTCCCCATCGACCTGACCGAACTGATGGCTGCCGAACACGGGCTGAAGGTCAACATCGGCGAGTACGAGCGGCTGATGGAAGAGGCTCGCCGGCGGGCTCGGTCCGCCGGGAAAGAGGTGCTGGACGACCTGTGCGGTGCCGTCAGTTCCGAGTTCCTCGACGCAGCCGGAAAATGTGATGACTCACCCAAGTGTGACGAATCCTTTCAGTGCCAGGCTGTTGTCACCGCGTGCGCACACTTCGGTGCTCGCCCTCCTCAGCCTGGGGCCTATATGGCATTGAGCACCGACAGGACGTGCTTCTATATCGAGCAGGGTGGGCAGGTTTGTGATAGCGGCACGGCTCGGACAGAGACCGGCGAGGTCCGGATAGAAACTGTGCGGCGGGCCGGCGAGTGCATCATCCACTACGGCACAATCATCCATGGCGACGTTTCGCCGGGGCAAAAGTGCGAGCTGAAAGTGGCGCCCACGCGACGATCGACAATGCAGAACCACACCGCAACGCACTTGCTCAACTGGGCTTTGCGCGAGGTGCTCGGACCTGCCGTGCAGCAGAAAGGCTCGTTGGTCGATCATGAGAAGACCCGCTTCGATTTCTCATATAACAAGCCGCTGACCGTCAAGGAGCTTACCCGCATTGAAACACTGGTAAACCAGCAGATCGAGGCTGAACATGCTGTTTACACCAGAGAAGTCGAACAGGCGAAAGCACGTGAGATCAATACCTTGCGGGCGGTCTTTGGCGAGAAGTACCCCGACAGCGTGCGGGTGGTTTCGGTGGGTGCGGACATCGACGAGATGCTCGAGCATCCCAACGACGAGAAATGGATGGGCTACGCGGTCGAATTGTGCGGCGGCACACATCCGAAGAATACCGCCGATGTGGAGCGTTTTGCCATCGTGTCAGAGGAAGCGGTTGCCAAGGGTATCCGTCGGGTGGTCGGTGTCACCGCCGGCACTGCCAAGGAAGCGGAGGCAACCGGCGAAACCTTGATGAACTGTGCCAAGGCGTTTAGCGGCGAGCCGGCAGGCGAGCTTGACGCCAAGCTGGCGGTGTTGCAACGCGATCTCAGCAACGCCACCATCCCCGCCCGCGTCCGTCACGCCCTCCGCGAGTGTATTGCCGAACTCCAGCAGACGGTCAAGCAGCAGCAGAAGCAGCAAGCCGCCGTCTCGGGCGAAGCGGTTATGGAGCGAATGGCGACTTTGCTCGAATCCGCCGAGACTATTGACGGCGTCACCATTGTCGTGGGCGAGGTTCCGGCAGCTCAGCCGGACGCCTTGCGTGGCGCCATCGACTGGGTCCGCAACAAGACCGACGCATCAGCCGTTCTGCTGGCTACCCGAGGTGTCGGCAAGGTGACGCTCATCGCGGGCATGAGCAAGGCGGTGGTGAAGCGTGGTCTCAAAGCCGGCGATCTGATCCGCGAGATGGCTCCGGTGGTGGGTGGCAAGGGCGGCGGCAGAGCAGACATGGCTCAGGGCGGCGGTACCAACCCGAAAAAAACCGCCGAAGTGGTCGAAGCGGCACGGGAGTGGATTGCAGAAAAGCTCAGTTAACTCGGATGATTCTGTAGGGCGGGTTCCACCCGCCAAGCCATGCCAAGAAGGCGGGTAGAACCCGCCCTACATCCCGATTAGCCGAGAATCTCAACAACATCCGCCATCTCCAGCTTCTTGACGAGATACTGAGCTTCTCCCAGGGCATGGTTGTCCGGCAATTCGTCCCCGGCGGTGTCCCAGCGAATGGCGGATTCGTCGAGTTGCAATATGCTCAAGCATTTTCGGGCGCTAAAGGGCAAAAACGGAGCCATCAGCGTGGTAAGCGTCCGCACCGTCTGCACGCAAACGTTGACAGCCCGGCCACAGGCTTCCATGTCCGTCTTCCGCGTGCGGAACGGGGCGGTGGTGTCGAAGTAGACGTTGCCCGCCCGGGCCAACTCCATCATTTCCCTTTGAGCCGCCTTGAAATGACAGGCTTCGAGCTCCTCCGCCACACGACCGGCAGCCTGTAGACGGGCATCCAGTTGAGCCCGGTCAAGGTCTGTTACGGCACCGGCTGGCGGGACCTTCCCGTCGAAATACTTGTGGGTGAAGGTGATGGTGCGATTGACGAAGTTGCCCAACACAGCCAGCAACTCGCTGTTGTTGCGGTTGACGAAGTCCTCAATATCAAAGGCTGACCGCTGCTGCTCGGGTGCGATGGCGGTCTGGTAGTAGCGTAGCGGGTCGGGGTCGAAGTGCTTGAGGTAGTCCTCGATCCAGATGGCGGTTCCACGACTCTTGCTGATCTTCTCCTCCGGGCGGCCGGGGAACTTGATATTGAGGAAGCTGTTGGCCACCACGCAGTGCGGGAGCTGATACTCTCCCGCTTCGCCCTGGATGGAGTCGCTGTCATGGGTGGCTGCCAGCATGGCGGGGAAGGTTATGGCGTGGAAGACGATGTTGTCCTCGCCGATGAAGTGGACGATCTTTCGCTGGGGGTCCATCCAGAGGTCTTTGTAAGCCTCCCATCCCTCGCCCCGCCGCTCGCAGTCCACAGCGGTGAACGAGATGTATCCGATGGGGGCATCGAACCACACGTAGAGCACCTTGCCCTTGGCATCGGGATCGTCCAGCGGCACGGGGATGCCCCAATCCAGATCACGGGTCATGGCTCGCTCGGGCAGCCCCTCGGCTTCGATCCGGCCTAACGACTGGTTCAACACCACCGGGCGCCATGTCGCCCCGCACTTTTGGGCGTCCTGTTTGGAGCGTAGCCAATCAGCCAGCCGATGCTGCAACTGATCCAGGCGCAGAAACCAGTGGGTTGTTTCGCGCACCTCGGGCGTGCTGTCGCTGAGCATGCTTTGGGGGTCGATCAGATCGAGTGCGTCCATGGATCGGCCGCAGTCTTCACATTGGTCGCCGAAGGCGTTGCGGCTGTTGCAGGCTGGACAGGTGCCCTTGACGAAGCGGTCGGGGAGGAATTGGCCTACTTGGGCATCGTAAAGTTGTTTGGTGGTCCGTTTGGTGAAGTAGCCTTTTTCGTGGATTTTGAGGAAGAATTCCTGGCTGATTTTGGTGTGTATCTCGGTGAAGCCCGGCTGATGCGTACCGCCGTAGATGTCGAAGTTGATGCCCAGCCCGGCGAAGGATTCGCGGTGTGACCGGTTATGCCTGGCGGTCAGTTCCTCGACCGATACCCCCTCTTCGCGGGCGGTCTTGAGAGCAGCGACACCGTTGTCGTCGCTGCCGCAGATGTATCGCACGTCATCACCGTTGGCACGGAGATATCGCACGTAGATATCCAAGGGCAGATAGGCTCCCGCGACATGCCCCACGTGGATTGGGCCATTGCTATAGGGCAATGCCCCGGTTACCAGAAACTTTCGATTTGCCATCAATCTCCGTCCAAAGTAGGGCGGGTTCCAC
>JAGLWJ010000421.1 GCA_023133475.1 Phycisphaerae bacterium
CCCCCCCGTTCCGCCATGCCGCCTTCGGCGGCATGGCGGAACGGGGGGGACAAAGGCAACCACTCCAATACCCGGCATAAATGCCGGGCCTAGCGCAAACCTGCCCCCACGAAATCCACACTATTCCGCATACGGGTTTACTGAATGTTTACCACAATCGTGACATTCGCCCGCTTTGCCTCGCTTGACCCCTCCCCCCTCTTTGCGGACAATTGCCGGTGTATGGCTCGCAAACCCGGTAAGAAACTTTCATCCAAAAAGGGCAAAAGAGTGCGGGTGGACCTGCGCCGTAACCGCAACAAGCCGTCAACGAAACAAGACTGGACCCGCCAGGCCCGCGAACAGGGGCTGGAAGAGATGGACAGCCGCGCCGGCGAATCTGTGGTGGCTAAGGGGGACCTCTCTCGTAAACGGACCGTGATAGTGCACGAGGGGGACAGCGACCCTGCCAGGTTTAACGGGACGGTGCTGGTCATGCGCGGGCTCTTTGCCGAGGTGGACGATAGTAAGCGGATTTGGCCTTGCACCATTCGCCGGATGCTCCGCAGCCGCCTGATCGCCGATCGCCACCCGATCACCGTGGGCGACCGGGTGCGGTTCGAGATTGTGGCTGACGAGCAGGGCCGACAAACCGAGGGCGTGATCGAGGAGGTGATGGCTCGCAACTCGGAACTGAAACGGATAGCAGGCCGGCGCGAGCACACCATCGCCGCGAACGTCGAGCAGGTGATCATCGTCAGCTCGGCGGGCCTGCCGCCCCCCAAACCGCACCTGATCGACCGCTACATCGTCGCCGCTTCCGGGGGCAATATGACCCCGGTTGTCTGCATGAACAAGATCGACCTGGACATCGACGGGGCTGCGGTCGGCATTCTGGAGCGTTACCAGGCTTTGGGGTATCGCACCCTGCAAACCAGCGCGGTGTGCGGAAGCGGGATCGAAGACCTGCGCGAGGTGCTTGGCCGGGCGTCGTCGGTGATTGCCGGGCAGAGCGGGGTGGGCAAGAGCACGCTGCTCAACGCCGTGCAGCCGAGTCTCAACCTACGCATCGGCGAAGTGAGCAAGGACACCCTGAAAGGGCGACACACCACCTCAACCGCCCTGTTGCTCAAGCTGGACGGTGGCGGGTATGTTGTGGATACGCCGGGGGTTCGATCCTTCGACACTACCGCGGTGCCCCGTAGCGAGATCGAATGTCACTTTGTGGAGTTCATCGATCTGATCCCCCACTGCAAGTTCCCCGACTGCACCCATACCCATGAGAGCCATTGTGCTATCAAGGAGGCTCTTGCAAAGGGCATCATCCATCCTGAACGATACGAAAGCTACGTTCGCATGTTCACCGAATCCAACAGCCGCGGGTACACCGAAAGCTGATCCACCGCAGGTAGGGCGGGTTCCACCCGCCACCCACAAGGGGTGACGCTACATTGGGGATCGCCACGGATGATTAAATCGACAGCCTCTTTAGCCCCGGGGAACATGAATCGCGTCAGGTATTCGCGTCCCCCACCGCTAAAACGGTGGGCCACCCGCCCAATAAGACTCCCGACCCCTTTTCTTCCCCTTTCATCCGGTGTGGAGCCTGGCTTGCAATTCTTCTTTGATGCGCTGCATGATCGAGTCTTTATCGAGCGTATTGAGGATGTGTTGAATCACGGTCTTAGGCCCAGCCGGCCCCCAGGAAGCACCGTTGCGGAGGTATATCTTGGTGGCTTCCCCGATCACCCGCGAGGCGTAGCCGGCGGCAAAGGCCTGAATCGGAGCCACCGTGGCGTAAGCCGCTATGCTCGCCCCACCGGTGAACAAAGCCGTCGCCCCGAAGAAACTCTTGGCTATCCCGATCAGAAAATGAGTGCCAACCTCCGTCGCGGTGAACACGCCAGCCATCTTCCCAATCTGGATCACCAACTTGCCCACACCCATCCGGGTCATGGGAATGCCGTACATCCGGGCCAGGGCAAAAACCATCGCGATGTCGGTGCCGATGCCGCCAGCCACGTCCGCCACCGGGATTGGGTTGAGTGCGACGGCGGCGGCTTTGGTGATGGTGAACCGCCAGATAAGCTTCTCGGCACCCTGCTCGCGCAGTTGCAGCCGACGCTCGATAATCTCCTGGTGCAGGTCGCCGACATACAGCATGGTGTTCAAAGCAGCCAGCGCCTGCCCCTCACGCTCGAGCACCTCGAGAATCTTGAGTTTCAAAGAGACGATCACCGGTTCGGGCTGTTCCCACACCTCTGCGGTGCTCCCGTCGGCGGCGCGGGTAATAACCTTTACCGGGCGGGGTTGGGCAGCGGCGAGCACCACATCTTCGGGTTTGAGCAACTCGCGCACTCGCTCGTTGCGAATCTTGTCGTAAATCTTGCCGCGGTCCGCCTCGGGGTACAGGTCGATCATGTTGAAGACCAGCACGATCGGCTTGTTGACCTCGCGAAGCTCCGCCAGAGCTTCCAGCTCAGGCCTGAGCATATCACCCGAAACCACGAATAGAATCAGATCCGCCCGGCGGGCAATCTCCCTGGCCAGACGGGCTCGCTCCTCGCCATCCACCTCGTTAAGCCCGGGAGTGTCGATCAGTTCGATAGCCACCCCGTCACGGCGGGTATCGGTGAACGTTTCAACCTCGCAGTCGGCTACCGTTTCTCGATGCAAAGCCCAGCGGGTGGACTGCCGCGTGCGGGTAGTGCCGTGCGTAGCCCCGATGGCGAACACCTCGCGGCCCAGCAGGGCGTTGAGCAGGGCGGACTTGCCACGCGACACCATCCCGAAGGTGGCAATGTGGATGACACCATCTTCGAGCTTTTGCATCATCTGCTCGACCTCACGAATCTGATCGGCGAACACCTCCCGATCACCATCTGCCAAGCCAAGTGAAGCCATAACTTCTCTCAGGCTGGTGTGGGCCTTTTCCAGGTCGATCTCACGCGGTTTTTCAAAATCCTCGTCTGACATCAACAGCTCTCTGTAGGGCGGGTTCCACCCGCCGGGTCCCCCATGGCTTTAGGGGCTGTCGATTTAGTC
>JAGLWJ010000422.1 GCA_023133475.1 Phycisphaerae bacterium
TCCCCCACTGCTAAAGCAATGGGCCACCCGCGCCACGGAACATAAAGAAGGCGGGTGAAACCCGCCCTACCGACTGAAAACCCGTTCGGCAGCCTCCTTAATGAACGTGGCGATAAATTTGCTTTGGCCTTGCAGCTTGAATCGCTTCTCGATCGCACTTTGCATACCGCCTTCGCCCCAGTCCTGATCGTGGGCGAAGTAGTCGGTGAAGGCTTCGCCGCTAAGCCTGGTCAGGTACGCACCAGCCACCGCCTCGAGCGCACCACCAGCCACGTAACCCACTACTGATGCCTTCAGTGCTTTGCCCAGAATATTCGTCACCGCACTCACCATGCCGATCTTGACCATCACCTGCCCCAGTTCGCCGGCCATACGTTTGGCGGCTTCGAGGGTGATCGGCGTGCCGAACACCTTGGCGATTTCGATCACCATCTGATAGTTGATCGCCACAGTAGCCAACGCCCCCAGGCCCGGAACAGGATTGACAAACATCACCGCAGCGGTGGTCCACTGGAAGCGGGTAATGAGACGCTGAGCCTCCTTCACTCGCCCCTGGTGGATGAGGTCGCGGGCCTTCTCCGATATCTGCCCGGCTTGCAGCAGCACCTTATTTGCCAGCAGGTCTTTGCCCTCTTTACGCAGCAGCGCGGCGATTCTCTGGGCCGGCTCAGAGGCATCGACCTCGGGCTTCTCCATGGTTTCACTACCGTCGGCATCCCGCGCCCTGACCACCGCCGGATCAGCGGCACAAACTACCACGTCCTTGGAGCCGACAAAGTCAGCCACCCGCTCGCGCAAGCGGTTCGCCACGAGCCTCAACTCCTCCGGCGGATAGAGATCGCGTTTGTTGAAGACCAGGATGGAGCGTTTACCCAGCCGGGCCAGCGACTCCAACGGCTTGAACTCGATGTCTCGCAAATCCTGATCCACGACGAACAGCAGCAGGTCTGCCCTGGTGGCCAATTCACGGGCTTGCTCCTCACGCATCAGGCCGCCTTCGCCCATCTCGCTAAGCCCGGGCGTATCCACCAGGCGGAGTTGATCCTTGCCAAAACCTTGGAGCGTATAGGTATGTTCCACACCGTCCTGGGTGGTGCCCACGCGCGGGTCGGTGACGCCGACACGGTTTCCCAGCAGGGCATTGATTACCGAGGTCTTGCCGGCTGACCCCGTCCCGAAGACGACGATGGTGTAGCGTTTGGCTGTCAGGTCATCCGATAGCGCATCGAGTTCCTCGGCGAGAGCCTGTTTGGCAATCTCGTCGGAGACCAGTTCGATCTGCCGCTGGGCAGCCGCAACGCTTTGACCGGCGGCTTCGGTGGTGTCGAGCGCCACCTCGGGCACCACCGCGGATAGTCGGCCGGCACGTGCTGCCACCCACAAAAACCGCAAACCAAGCACCAGGATAGCCGCCAGCACGGCGATCAGGCCTATCAGCACCGCGTTGGCCAGCAGCATCGACACTTCCGCCAGCCGACCGTGCAACTCGCTCAGCGAAGAAAGCACCCACCCCAGCAGCACCAGGCCGAACAAAGCCATCACCGCCCCGGACCAGGCAGCAAAACGCGAATTGTGTGATCGCGGTTTCATAAGCCCATTAGCGTACCTGAACCCACCCCGTGCCACAATGTTGTAGCGGATATTCACCCCATTATGTTTTTAGCTAAGAGATGTTGTTGTAATAGGTTAAGTTTGTAGGTCGGGTCCGCAGATT
>JAGLWJ010000423.1 GCA_023133475.1 Phycisphaerae bacterium
ATCATCGTTGTAAACTTCCGCTAGGGGGATCGCGTAAGTTGCCTAGTGTGACATTCCCTCCTGGTTTCAGGCATTGCAGACGGGTGAGCTATTACGTTATACCTTTATGCCATTCGGCCTTACACGGCCTGTCAAAAGGACAGCAAATGACGATCATGAATATCGTCGGTCCGGGGCGATTCTGATTCGATAATCACCGGCCCGTTTTCGAGGTTCTCCCTCACTTTTGGTGAAACCTGCCCGAGAGTGACGCGTGCAGAAACGAACAACAACGAAACCCGTTCAGAATCGGCGTTTCGACGGCCGCCAAGTAGCTCCGCAACAGCACGTTCACCAAGTTAGCGGGAGAACCGTTTTCGAGTGATCGGTGACACTTGAACCGCACGGCCTGCCTGGGGTACGATGCCGGCTTGAGGTTCGATAAATGGGAAATGTCGGGTAAACGCGAAGTGTCATTTCAGATGACCGAATACACGGATCGGAGCCCATACCTCCGCGCCATCGGAGTTGTCCTGCTTGCTGTCGGCGTGACGGCCGCGTTCTTCGGCCCCGTGGAAGTATACTGTTTCTACCTTTTCTCCAGCGGCGGCCGCTTCCACTACGAAGGTTTCGGGTTCGGGTCGTTGATGTTCGGGAACATTGCCTGCCAGATCGCCGGGTACTATCTGATCGCCGCCCTATTCATTCCGCTCGGCTACGGCCACCTGAAGCTGCGCCGCTGGGCACGAACGCTTTCACTTGCCGGGCTTTGGGTGTGGCTGATCTTCGGCGTACCGGCACTAGTCGTGTTCCTCGCTATACTGGGACAATCGAAGAGGCCTTCGCTGGGCACGATGGTGGTTGCTAGTTCGCTTTTGGTGGTGCTCTACACGGCGATACCGGCGATACTCATCGCGCTGTACCGAGGCAGGAACGTGAGGCTGACCTTTGACCACAATGATCCTGGGGTCCACTGGACGGAGAAGTTGCCGCTGGCGGTCCTAGTGCTTTGCTTCGTGCTGACGTTCTATGTCATTGTGCTGCATGTCCCACTTCTGTTCAACGGGCTGTTTGCGCTGCCCGGCGTCCTGTTATCTGGCCTTCCGGGCTTCGTTCTGATTGACGTCTCGATCCTGTGTCTTGTGTGTCTGATTTGGGGCGCTGCGAGGCTGAGGGCCTGGGCATGGTGGGGTGCCCTCATGTACTTCGGCTTCATGACAGTGTCTCTGATGACGGCGCTGTTCAGCTTCAGCGTTTCAGACGTTGTAACGAGAATGGCTTTTGCCCCAAAGGAAATCGAGGCACTACAAGGGGTGCCACTGCAGCTCTATCACCTCACGGCGCTCGTGGCGCCGCCTCTGGTTGGCACATTCGGGCTGCTTATGTATTCGAGGCGCCATTTCGCCCCAGCATCGCACGTCTCATAGCGTGATCGCCACGTGTTATAGCCATCGAGGAGACGGAGCGGTGAAAACGGAGGCTGGGACCGCACGGCTCCGAGACCCGCTGAATAGATGCGACTTTGAGGAGATCCTTCAACTCGACGAAGGAGGTGGCGTATGACCGTTCTTCTGGGCTGCTGTGGCTACCGCTGCGATCAGTGTCCCGCCTACAAGGCCAACCTGCGGACCCACGCGGACCGCGTGAAGGTCAGCGAGGACTATCGCAAGTACTATGACTACGAGATCGAGCCGGAGAACGTCGATTGCGATGGATGCCTCCATACTCGCGAGGCCCCCAACCCCAACTGTCCCGTGCGTCCGTGCGCGTTCGGCAGAGGCGTTCAGACCTGCGCCGAGTGCGACGACTTCGGCTGCGCGAAGCTCCAGCAGACGATGAATGCGATCAAGCCGATCGCCGCGAAACATGCGCAGAACATGTCCGCAGAAGAGTACGATCGGTACATTCGCCCCTTCGTGACGGAAGAACGGCTGGAGAAGCTGCGCCGCTCGCCAAACGCAGAATAGCAAGTTTGTAGGGTGCGCCCCCGACGCACCGCCTGGCCTATGCCCCAATCGTCGCGCTGGCGGTTTCGCTCCACCCTTGACATGCCGCCAAGCCTCGTCGCTGTGCGACGGCGGACTTCGTCCGCAGCGGCCCGTCAATGGCAGGCGGTCCCTTTTCGCCCGTCGTGGCGACCCAGCGGAGTATGTAGTGGGCGGTCTTGCCGCCGTCTTCGCCAAGGTAGTCTACCACGTATGGCGTCCGCGTGTCGACCAACAGAAAGCTCAGTTCCACAGGGCGGGTGCATGACACTTCAGGCGGGCGAATAGCCCCGGAGGGGCGCGGGTCTTTAGCCACGGGCGTAAGCCCGTGGTGCAAGGAAACAGTTCCCCCAAGCCCCGGCAGGGGCGACGGACTGCTGCCCGCAAAGGAAATCCTCCGCCCCGCTGGGGCTTGGGTTCTCACGCCTCCCTGTTTCCACGGGCTTACGCCCGTGGCTATTTACCTTCGCCCCTGCCGGGGCTGAAGACACAACCCGCCGAAACTGTCACGGACCCCCGCAGGGCAGGTCCAGCGTCAACCGGGAGTTTCGCACCGTTTGTGAGCAAAGAAGATCTCCTCGCGATACATGACATCGTAACCGTTCTCTTGCAGGAACAGGCATCGGTCGAGGTCAATCACACTTCTGCAAATGTCACTCTCCGGCGCATTCCGGGCAACGGCAATGATGGTCTTGGAGTCCATGATTTTCCGTGCCACCTTGCTTCTCGGGTAAGCGTGCTCGAGGTAGCGATCCGAAAAGTAGAAGCCCTTCCCCTTTTTCTTGTATTTCGCGAACCAGTAGTTCTTCCATGCGAAGAAATCGTTGACCGGGCGCCCGAGTCGCCTCACGATTGCCGTATTACCCCCGATGTTGTCGTGGCAGCAGGACCTGCAGATCAGAAGGGGTGAATTCACGGCAATGGCGTAGTCCATACATCCGTCCGTGACGGAACCACAGGCGCCAAAAAAGATGACGGCTGCCGGGTGTCGCTCCAGATCCGGCTCAAAGATGTTCTCTCGCACGAAGCGGAAGTTTTTCAGTTGGCGATATTTCCAAAAAATCACCACTCGATAGAGGCGGTTCCACCGAGGGTCAATATCAGTACCGACGATCTCATAGGCGGGCAGCTCATGCGCCAGCCATCTGGCATGTCTGCCGTCCACCGTGGCGGGATTGACGATCAGGCGAGTTGCAGTCTCCTGCTGCGGCACGTACGCAACGATGAGATCCCTCAGGTAGGCGTCTCTTCGCCCCCTGTAGCACTCCCAGGTGATCGTGCGGCGCTTCCAGGGACATTCGGGGAATCTTGGAAAGACGCGGTCCCATGCCTCGCGGTGTTCGCCGAGGTGAGATTGAATGGCCGACTCCTCCCGGGCACGCTCCCTGTCCGCGATGTTCCCACGGTGGAATTCGTTCAGCAACGACTCCATGGGGGCCACGAAGTCCAGCTTCCGACTTGTTTCGTGGAACGTGTCAAGCCCCGCCTTGTTCATTGGCACGATCCCAGCAGTAGATGCCTCGTGTTCTTCTTGACCAAGGTTTCCAGTCTATCGAACCTCAATCGATCATCTTACCCGAACGACCTACTCGATCCAAGCCAGAACGGCTTCCAGTTCGTAGGGGGCGTCCCTTGACGTACCATTCAAGTGCGGACCTGGGATTCGTGCGCCCGGGCCGCACTACGAGTGGAGCGCTGTTGAGCCTTCGGCGGTGCTCAGGACAAACAGATCAGTGCCACGCGCCGCGGGAGTTTTGCGTCGTCGCCGAATTCTGAACCTGCACGTCCGTGAGCAGGAATGCAGCACGTGGCCTCACGGGGAGCCCGCCGTGGAGGCCCGCTGAAACGTAGCGAAGTCAGCCAAGTCCACGTCGCCGTCGGCGTCGAGGTCGCAACAGCCGCAGCCGGGATCGAGACCACCTTGCGGGCCGGCCATGCATCCGGCGAAGACGGCGAAGTCGTCAAGGTCGACGAGGCCGTCTCCGTTACAGTCGCCCGGCACTTGCGTATCCGTTGATACGCCGGCCCAGAAGCCGCCGGTCAGCGTAAATGTCCCCTGCTTGTCCCCGTCGGTCATCACGCCAGCGTCGGGTTGGCCGATGGTGCCGCCAAGCTCGAAGCCGCCGCCGGTGCTGAACATCTCGCCGCCGCCGTCCATCGTGTGCCAGTCGATGATGTAGTCCTGGGCGAATGCCGTTCCGATTGAGATAGCCGAGAGGGTCAGCAGCACTCGCAATGTTGTATGGGTTATGAAGTCCATCGCTCATCTCCGTTGTTGCGCTGCCCCGTTGCCTCTTGGCGGGCAGCGATTTGTGGGGCGGGTTTCACCCGTCGGCGAGCGTAGCCCGCCCTCCAGACTCCGTCTTATCTGCTGGGCCGAGAATCCTTTCTCAGCCCCTTTTGGCAATCGTGGCGCGGGAAAGTATTCCCGCCGAAGGTGGGTGCGAGGAGGGATTCTCGCACCAGAGCCAACGCCTACTCGTCGATTTCTTCTCAGCCTTCGGGCGGAGTCAGCCATTCGAGCTGTTCAGCCCGCGTCTTGGGTCCCAGTTTCCAGCCAAGCGTCTCGGCCGTTTCCAGGTTGATGGTCCCGTCCGGCTTCAACGTGCCGTTTTCGATGAGTAGTAGCTGGGTGCCGCGATTCTCCGGCCGCGCCAGCCGCTCTTCGTAGTCTTCCTGACTGACGGTCCAATGTGGCCGGACGTGGCGATTCTCGCGGATGACCTCATGTTCTTCGTACCCGCGTCGTACACCCATGACCAGATAGTCAAACCGGGTGTCACTGGTTCCTCCCTGGCTCTCGCGCACCACAATCCGCCTGGGGTTCTTCTCCACAACGAAGAGTCCGCGGCAATCCTCGATCGGCGTCACCTGTGCCGTTATGCCTTCCTCGGTCGCAACGAGCGCGAAGTGTTTGGGCAACTCGATCTCCATCTGGCCGCTGGATAGTTGACCAGTGCCGCGCACGTACACGCCGTTCTCACCGCCCTCGAGGCAAACATAGACGATTTCCTTAGCTGGATCAGTGGGATGCGGCTGGACGAACTCCTTGGACCCACCGGTGGCCAAGAAGTTACCGTTGACAGTCACGTCCCCGTCAAATATCGCCGCGTCGGTGGCGTCGGACAAAGCATAGCCGTGCACGCCGATGCCGCCGACCTCCCAAGCACCGCCGCTGACACCCACACCGGACGGCCCCGTGGCCCTGCCGCTCACACCGTAGTAGCTGTACTGTAGAAACTCTCCATTCCATACTTCCTCGGTCGATGTCGCCACGCCGTACGCGCCATGTCCTTTGACACCGTCAGAGTAGAAGTTGCCGCCGTAAGTGGGTTCATTGGTATTGCCTGAATGAACCGTCCCAAACACACCACAAGCCAAGTCGTCGGGATCGCTGGCTGAGGCGTCAAAATACCCGCCATAGTGGGCAATGCCACCGGCGGCATAACCGTAAACACCGTAGTTGGTGCCGCTGCCGCCGCCGACACCTTTGACACCGATTCCGTAGTAATCGGTGACGGCATGTTCCCCGTAGATGGCCGGGCGATCGCCGGAAGCCAGCTCATCGAGAACATGCAAAGGACCACCAGGAGCGTCCGTGCCGATGCCGACGCCGCCATTGGCGCGGATCAGGAACTGGTCGGCGGCGGTTGACGAGAAGTCTTCCTCGGTTGCGTCCGCCCATACGAACGTGCCGTCATGGTTGGCCTTGGCTTGTCGCCCGGCAGCGAGACTGTAGTGGCCGTCGGCGTAGTTGAGGAACCCGCCGGGAACGGTGGCGTAATACCCCCTGGCGTAATTGCCGGCGCCGCCGCCGACGGTTGCGTACTCGGCGCCCGCGCTGTTGCCATTGCCCCCGGCAATCGTGGAGTAGAGAGCGCTGGCGAGATTGCCGACGCCCCCGCCGACCACAGCCATCCGAGCGTTGGCGGTGTTGCCCCAACCACCATCCACGCTGGCGTACTCTCCGCTGGCGACGTTTCCCGTGCCGCCGCCGACAGTCGCCGCGGTCCCTTCGGCGACGTTGCCATACCCGCCCCCGACGGTGCTGGACTCGGCGCCGGCCTGATTGGCGGTTCCACCCGAGACGGTGGCATACGTGGCGTCGTCGGTGCTGCCGGCGTTATCACCGGCCTGGTTGTTCCCGCCGCCGGCAATCGTGCCATAATTGTCCGTCACGCGGTTGATGACGAGGCTAGCGCCGCCGCCACCAATCGTCGCGCCGCGTACCATGGGTGTCACGGAGTTGTAATGATACCCACCGATGATGATCGCCACGCCGAGGAGCCATTCCAATCGCTTCGTTGTTTCCATGATGTGTTCTCCTGTCAAAAAAGTGCTGTAGTTGCCTCAATCGTTTGCGATCAGAGCCGCGCCCGTCAGCAAGCGGTCAGCGCTCTTCGAGACGGCCCTCACACATGGGCGGCAACCGCTCCCTCACGGTCGCGGCTCTGATCCGTCATCAGGCTCGGCGACGAAACCGCCGGCGTCTCACGCGGAAATACCGAAAAAAGTTGGGAGTATCTCGAAATGGCTGAGGGATGGCGGCTACAGGGTTTACGGAGTGGAGCGCGATGCGGGACGCGCGTCGTAAATCCTGAGCGTTGTGTCGTTGCTACCTGCGACGAACCAGGTGCCGTCTGGCGAGAAGGCGATGGTGTTGACGCGGCCCTCGTGCCCGCGGAGCGTCAGCGCGAGTCAGCCGGAGGCGACATCCCAGACCTTGATCGCGGCGTCGTAACCGCCGGATACGAGGCGGCGCCCGTTCAGCGAGAACGCCAGCGCCCGGCCGGCGCGTAGGTGGCCCTCAAGTTCGTGCCGCAGTGTGCCCGTGGCGGCGTGCCAGAGCCTGACCGTCGGCGATCCATCGGTGATGGCGATGAACTTGCCGTCCGGGGAGAACAACGCTCGCACGGGCGGCCAGTAACTGCCGACGTGTCCGGTCAGTTCGTGAACCGGCGTTCCGGTTTCGACGTCCCAGATCCAGACCGACGAGTCGATTCCCGACGAAACGAGCTGCCGTCCGTCCGGGGAAAACGAGAGGTGCACCACGCGGGACAGGCGCTTAGGAAACACCCGCAGTAGCGCCCCGGACTCGATGTCCCAGAGTTTGATGGCCTTGTCGAGGGTCGCGCTGGCGATGAACCGTTCGTCGGGCGAGAGCGCCACAGCGGCGGCAAGTCTGTTCTCAAACGCCTCGATGGCGTGGAGAACCTCGCCGGTCGCGGTGTCCCAGATACGCATCATGCCGTCGGTTCCGCCGGACACGAGGCGCTGGCCGTCCGATGTGAGCGCCATTTCGCGGGCCTCGCCTTCGTGAGCGGGCCACGTCGCGACTGCACTTCTGGTGGCGACATCCCAAACTCGGATAGTGCCGTCACCGCCGGCGCTGTATATCCGCCAGCCCAATGGGGACACGATCATATCGGTGATGTTGTTCGTGTGCCCACGCAAAGTCGGCGGCTCCTCAAGCGGCGCGCCGTCCCAGATATTGATCTCGCCGCCCATGGATCCCGATAGGATCCGCTTCCCATCGGGGGAGAAGACAATGTAGCGAGCCGAGTGCGTCCCGGTCCGCACGGGCTCCTCTTCCCAGGTTTCCAGGTCCCAGACCTTCACGACTTGTCCAACGGACGCGGCGAACCGCCGGCCATCGGGGCTGAAAGCCAGCCCGCCAATGCCTCGCGTGCTCTGGTCGTACAAGCGCACTTGCTGCCCCGTACGGGTGTCCCAGAACCGGATGGTGTTGTCGCCCAGCCCGCGCCCGGCGGAGGCGAGCATGTCGCCGTCGGAGGCAAACGCCAGGCTTTCCACGAAGTGCGTGTGCCCGGTGAGAGTGAACCGCAATTCGCCGGTCTCCGCGTCCCATAGCCGGGCCGTTCCGTCCTCACTGAGCGAGGCCAGTTGCCGTCCATCCGGCGACCAGATAGCTCCACCCACACGGGCCCGGTGGCCTTTCAGCGTCCTTACAGCGCGCCGGGTTTCGACATCCCAGAGCATGATTTGCGTCCAGTCGACGGGACACGCGATCGTTCGCCCGTCAGGCGAGAAGGTGGCGCCGGCCCAGATGCCGTTCGTGCGGATCGCGTGCAACTGCTTCCATGTAGCGACGTCCCAGAGCCGCATGTGGCGACCGTTGTCGTGGCTGGCCAGCAGACGCCCGTCGGGCGAGAACGAAACGAAGGTGAACCACTGGTTGGTGACACCGGTGAACATCTGCAACTGCTGTCCCGTGGCGGCATCCCAGAGTCTGAGCGTCTCGTCGCTGCTCGCCGAAGCGATCAACGATCCGTCCGGCGAGAACGCTGCCAACGCGCTGGCCGTGTGGCCGCGGAGCGTCATGAGGCTGTTGTCACTGAGCTGGCAGAGATAATGCCATTCCCACTGCCGCAGGTCTTCCGGGCAGTCGTTCAGGTGGCGAACGGCCGCCATCGTGTCCTCCTCTGCCAACGCTCTGTTGGCGAGCGTGACGGAGTTGAAGTAGCCCATCCGGCGCAGTGTTTCCGAGCGTTCCTCGGCGATTTGGCGCTGCTGTTCGGCGTTGCGGTATAGCAGGCCGAAGCCGACCGCCGACCCGACGATCAGGATGCCAATGACACCCGCCACGCTCACCGCGGCCTTGTGCCGCCACAGTGTCTTCTTGAGTACGTACCACCCCCGGTCGCGCTTGGCCTCGATCGGCTCGCCCTTGAGATAGCGCCAGACATCCCGCGCCAAGTCACCCGCGGTCTGGTAGCGCCGCTCATGCTCCTTGCTCAGGCACTTGAGCACGATCGTCTCCACCTCGTCGTTCACCTGCTTGCGGATTGTGCTCGGACGCGCCGGCTCCGCACGCATGATTCGGTCCAACACGTCGCGCATGTTCCCGATCACCTCGTACGGGAACCTGTTCGTCAACATCTGGTACAGGATCACGCCCAGCGAGTAGACGTCCGTGCGCACGTCGATCTTGCCCGGAGCGCCCTCTGCCTGCTCCGGAGACGCCCACGGTAGCGAGCCGATGAACTGCCCCGTCATGGTCATCATGGAGGCATCGCCCTCAGTGGTCGCCACCTTGGCCAGCCCGAAGTCCAATACGTGCGGCTCCCCCTCGGCGTCCACCCGGATGTTGCCAGGCTTCAGGTCACGGTGGATGATCCCCCGCAGATGGGCGGCGTTGACTGCCTCGCATATCTTGCCGAAAAGCTTCAGCGTCTCGTCGATGGTTCGTTCGCCGCCGGCCATGTATACGTCCAGCGGCTGGCCGGAGATGTAGTCCATCACGAAGTAGTGACTGCCGGCGGCACTTCCGGTGTCGTGTATGGTCACGATGTTGGGGTGATTGAGTTGGCCCAGGACCTGGATTTCGCGGTCGAAGCGCGCTCGATCGGAAGGCCCGGCGAACGGCCCTTCCTTCATCACCTTGATGGCCACCTTACACCTGGTGGATTCCTGGATGGCCTGATAGACCACGCCCTGCCCGCCGCGATGAATCTCGCGGATGATCTTGTAGCCGGTGAACGAGTCCGGCGGGGGGCCGGAGAACGGCAGTCCGCTGGGTCCCGGCGTGGTCAGTGTCACGTGCCCGGAACTGCTTGGCCGGTCGGCGCCTTCAACCTCGCGCCGCGCAGCGTCGATCATCTCCGCGTCCAAAGCTGCGGAATCTCCACTATTCGTCTTCTCGGGGCGTTTCTCGGCCATAGCCACATCGCACGCGCCGTCGTGGATCAGGACGCTTGGCACGCTCCAACTCCTTGATGGCGTCGCGAAGGTTGTTCTCGGCAATGCGGGTGAGCCAGGCAACGAAGGTCTCCGGCGTCCGGCCGGCGAACTGGCCAATCCGCAGGAACGCTTCCATGTAGGTCACCTGCATCACGTCGGCGCCGTCCAACGTGCCCTGCCAGGCCGAGCTGATCGACAGCCGCCTGCGCACTTGAGGCCCGTACTCTCGAAGCAGCACGTCCAATGCATCGGCGTTACCGTCGACGGCCCCCTCAACTAACTGGCGTTCCTCGTCGGACACTGGTCCGCTCCGATCCACGGCAGAGCCAGTGAGCGTTGTGCGGGTTGCGCGGGCTCACACACACCTGAAACCCTATGCTCCACCGGTTGACCTCATGATACCACGCCGCTCGTGCCGAGGCTACGAATACAACGCTGCGTCAGTTGGTCAGAGTCGACCTGCTCAGGCGAACCATGAACCGCCGATAGCCCCAGTTCGTGACGTAGACGAATGCGTCGAAACACCGCTCCACAAGTTCAATCGGGTCTCCGCGGAAATTGCCCCAGTGGTAGACGTTGACAAAGTTGGTCGTCGTGATCTGGGCGCGTGTGGAAAGCCCGCGGAGCCATCGCATGTCCTCCTCGGACAGCGGCCGGTCAATCGCTTGAAACCCATAATACTGATACTCGCTCACGACTCGTCCCTTTCACGCACAGGCAGCCCAGTGACAGTAGGCTTCGATCCACTCCGCGCCCACTGGTAGTGGCGACGGCAAACGACGCGCGGCTAACGCGCTGATGCTCTGTAAGGCGTATGAGGGCGGATCCATACGCCCACGTCAGATCACGACATGGTATACATTTAGTAAACCCGTGGTGTAAAGGCAAGAGGCAACAAGGCAACAAGGCAACGAGGCGTCTGCGGATCCGAGCCATTGGATAAGGCGGCAACTTTAGGCATTCCGTCGCGCTAGGCCCGGCATAAATGCCGGGCCTAGCGCAAACCTGCCCCCACGAAATCCACACTATTCCGCATACGGGTTTACTGAATGTTTACCGCAAAAGTCGGTGGACCAGCGCACCGTCGTGATCTCAGCGAGCACGTCCATCATCTGTCAAAATACCACATCAGCAAGGCGAAGTCGGCCAAATCAACATCGTTGTCAGCGTCGAAGTCGGCAGAACTGCACGTCGGCAGAACGTCGGAATACGGTCCACCAAAACACGCTTGAAACACCACATAATCGTCCAGATCAACGTCGCAGTCCGTATCAAGATCGCCGTCCGGGATAACATCGAGCACGCCGCAACCGCACAGGCCCGGATTCGTCTTGTACGGATCATCCGGGCAGCCATCGCAGTCATCTATGACCCCGTCGCCGTCGCCATCCAGCTCACATTCGTCGGGGACGGCGTTGGTGTTGCAATCCTGACTGGTGCCGGCGCTGATGTCGCAGTCATCGGCCACGCCGTTTGTGTTGCAATCGGGTTCGCACTCGTCCGGCGTGTTGTTGC
>JAGLWJ010000424.1 GCA_023133475.1 Phycisphaerae bacterium
GCACGGGATCGCTTACCCAGGGTTCGCTTCGCTTCACCCTGGGCTATATTCCGTCGCCCCCTACGGGGGCCAGGTGACATCGACACGCTGATGATAGATATTGGGGGCTGATGATGATGAAGGAACTTGACCATCATAGGCGAGGCAGTGCGTATGTGGCTGTGTTGGGCATGGCCATGGTCGTCACGGTGATCGGGTTGTCGGCGTTGACGGCTGCCCGTGTCGAGCACCGGGCAGCCCGCGAAGGCGAGGCGGCGGTCAAGGCCGACTTCCATGCTCAATCGGCGATCGAGGTGGTCTTGTTCCGGCTCAGCACGGACCCCAACTGGCGCACCAGCTACTCCAACGATACGTGGACCTCCGAGGAGACAGATGGAGATCACGTCTTCTGCTTCAAGCTGGTGGACGAAGAGGACGGCGACCTGGCCAATGACTACACACAACCCGTCCGGCTCCATGCTAAAGCCGGCGTCGGCGAGGCGGTGCGGATTTACAGCGTGCAGCTTTGCCGGACTGATGCCTCCGCCGCCAACCTCCTAAGCAACCCCGGGATGGAGAACGGGACCACGGACTGGTATGGATTCTATTGTAACATCGGCTCCTATACGGACGACCAACATGGCGGCGCCGCATCCATCGCGGTAACGAACCGGCCTGACTGGTATGCGGGGCCTGCTCAAACCATTACCGACAAGATCGAAAATGGCGTGACCTATAACTTCGAAGCCTGGGCCAGGATGAGTTCAGGAACAGCCGTCCTGCGTTTTGTCATGAAAGTGAGAGATTCGGAATCTCCCACACAGTGGCTCATCGACGGCGCGACGACGGCAGGGGCGGCTGAATGGGCAGAGCTGACCGCCACGATGACTCCGACATGGAGCGGCACCTTGCAGGAAGCTTTTTTGCTCGTTTGCACGGAGTCGGGCACTGCTGACTTCTACATCGACGACGTCCAGATGGCGGTCGCAAGCGGCGGGAGCAGCCTGATGGCACCGGTCTCGGGCACTTGGCGACGGGAAGTGCTTGCCCCGTAGGGTGGGTGGAACCTCGCGGAGCGAGGTGGAACCCACCAACCAAGGGCGAGTCCAAGGTCCCACTGGTTTCTGACTTTGGACTAATGGCTAGTTAAGTTGGTATTTCATGGTAGAGGTGGTTCAGTTTGATGCGGGCGTCAGCGGCAGTGAATTGCCAATTCACTGTATTCGCTCCCGCATTCCGTCGCGCTAGGCCCCCACGAAATCCACACTATTCCGCATACGGGTTTACTGAATGTTTACATCTCGGCCATATTCTGCCAGCCTCCATTAGGTGGATTGCGGCGGATGTTTGGTGTGGTAGTCGGTCAGGCATTGGAACTGGTGCCCGACCGCCAATAGACGCTCTTCGGCAAAATGCGGAGCCATCAGTTGCAAACCGATCGGCAAACCATCAGCGTCAAAACCGCACGGGATGCTGAGCCCGGCAATTCCCGCAAGGTTGACCGATGTGGTGTGGATGTCTGCCAGATACATGGCTAACGGATCGTCGATCTTCTCGCCCAGCTTGAACGCGGTGACCGGTGAAACCGGCGAGGCAATCACATCCACCTGCTCGAAAGCCGCCTCGAAGTCGCGGGCCAACAGCGTGCGCACCTTCAACGCCTTGAGGTAATAGGCATCGTAATACCCGCTGGAAAGGGCGAACGTGCCCAGCATGATCCGACGCTTGACCTCCTGCCCGAACCCCTGGTCCCGCGACGCACAATACAAATCGACGATGCCCTCATGCCTGTCAGCCCGAACCCCGTAGTGCACGCCGTCGTAACGAGCCAGGTTGCTCGATGCCTCCGCCGTGGCGATCAGGTAGTAGCAGGCGATCGCATACTTCATGTGCGGCAGATGGGCTTCGACGATCCGGGCTCCGTTATCGCGGTAAACGCCCAAAGCCGCCTCCACTGCCTTACACACTTCATCATTAAGGCCCTTGCCGAAATCGCCCGCGGCGACGCCGATCGTAAGGCCCTTGAGGTCTGCGCCCAACAAGGCGGTATAGTCGGGGACCGCACAGCCCACGCTGGTGGAATCTCGCGGGTCGTGCCCGGCGATCACTTTCAGCAGGCAGGCGGTGTCTCGCACGTTGCGAGCCAGGGGGCCTATCTGGTCCAGGCTGCTGGCAAACGCGACCAATCCATGGCGTGAGACCCGCCCGTAGGTCGGCTTGAGGCCGGTGATGCCGGTCAGCGCCGCCGGCTGACGAATCGAGCCGCCCGTGTCACTGCCCAGGGCACCCTGCACCAGGCCGGCAGCCACTGCCACGGCTGAACCGCCCGAGGACCCGCCCGGGACCCGGGTCGTGTCCCACGGGTTGCGCACCGGGCAATAGGAGCTGTTCTCGCTGCTGCTGCCCATGGCGAATTCGTCGAGGTTGGTTTTGCCCACGATCACCGCGTCGGCGGCTTCGAGCCTCTCGACCACCGCCGCGTCGTAGGGCGACCGGAAGTTGGACAGGATTTGTGACGCACACGTGGTAGTGCCGAAGGCTGTGCACATGTTGTCCTTGACCGCCACGGCAGCACCTGCCAATGGCCCAACCGGCTCACCTTTTGCGATTCGAGCGTCTATGTCCCGGGCGCGTTGCAATGCCCGCTCACCCTCGACGCTGATGAACGCTCCCAGTCGTTCGTTGTGCTTTTCGATCGCATCGAGGCTTTGTTGAACCACCTCAACGGCAGAACACCGTTTCGCACGGACAGCGGCGATCGTTTCGGTCAGGGTCATGGGACAGCCCTGTAGGGCGGCTTCCACCCGCCTTCTTTGTAGGGCGGGTTCCACCCGCCCTACAAGACCTTGGGCACACGAAAGAAACCGTTCTGAGACTGCGGAGCGTTGGCCAACACAACCTCGACACCAAGCGAAGCGGAGGATTTGTCCTCGCGCCAGACATTCACCATCGGCACAGCGTGGGCTGTGGGCGGCACATCGGTGGTATCCAGCTCGTCGAGCCGGCCCATGTAGGCAAGAATAGCCGATAGCTCATCAGCCAGCCGAGCCACCTCTTCGTCGTCCGGCTTCAAGCGGGCGAGCAAAGCCACATGCCGCACCAAGTCCTGGTTGATCTTGCTTGACAACGATTATCAGCGGATGTCAGGGCGTAGTGGTGTGTTCCGGCCGCCAGTCACGTTTGACCGGTTTCTGGACCAGCCCCATACGGATCGCCTTGGCAGAAACCTTGATTCGGCAGACCTTGCCGTCAATCACCGCCCGCACTCGTTGGATATTGGATTTGAACGTTCGCTTGGTTTTCCCAGTGACTTTCTTTCCAACCCCGCCAAGATACTTGGCCTTACCACGCCGCGCGTAGCGGAACCCACTGCGGGTTTTTTTCCCCAGAAAAAAGCATTCACGGGCCATAGTCGTCTCCTCGAAGACATTCCCAACCTTACGAGCCCGCTGTCCGGTCGGCACCGGCGCTACCGCGACGTTCGGCGGAGTCCAACAGGCCTTGGTTCAGCTCAAACCGTCTGTCTACCTGCGCGAAGGCCCCAAGCCCCCACGAAAGTCCCGAGTCACATAAGTATATCCACTCTCCGGACCCTTGCAACGTTATTTGCACACTCGACAACGCAAAAACAGGGCCACGCCAATCGTCAAAGGAATCCTGGCAGGCGGTCAGGTTCTCAAAACAACGCCCACGTTCCATCGCAAAATGCCCCTTGAAATCCATCTGCCAGAGATCGTTGGGCCGCTCATGCTCGAGGGGGGCAAAGGCAACCACTCCAATACCCGGCATAAATGCCGGGCCTAGCGGAAGTTTACAACTAACCGGCTTCCTGGGCTGGCGGTGGCCGAGGCTCGCGGTTGGTCGCAACCAGCTAACCTCCTGCTACGCCGAAGCTTGCGAAAACGGAAAGCTGGGACCCAACAGCCCGCTATCCGTATTACCCTACTAAAACCCGCCGTCGAGTCACAACGAGTCAACGGAAAGCCACGTCCGCCAACTGGCCAAGAACTGCGA
>JAGLWJ010000425.1 GCA_023133475.1 Phycisphaerae bacterium
CCTTTTCACCCGGCATAAATGCCGGGCCTAGCGCAAGCGTGCTCCCACGAAACCTACGCTAGTCCGCATACGGGTTTACTGACGCACCACAGAGCATTGCCACACCCTGTCTTGCAGAGATGTCTGCGCTTTACTTGCAAAACCGGCAGGCTGATGCATAATACCATTATGGGGTAAATTGTCTTTCATAGCGTCATACACTTTCGTGTAGAAGGAGTGCTTGCCTAGTATCTGTAGGTCGGGTCTGCGGGTCCGACCTACAGATTTGTGCTAACTGCCCCCCAAAAAACGCGTCCATTTGACGCACCGAAAGGAATTTGCCGATGTTGCCCGTAAACAGTTTTGTAGCATGGACAATCCGCGCGGTGGCGGCCTGCGTTATCTCCGCGAGCGGGCTGGTGATCGCGGGAGCGATCCACCTGGACGATGATGCCACCTCCCACCAAAGGCCCCATAAGTCCCACACCAGGTCAGACGGCGACCCCGACGGCGACGGTCTCCCCAACCTTGTCGAATACCGGCTCGACACCGATCCGAATTACGGCAACACGGGCGAGGGGGACGTGTGCAATCACCCACCTGCTCTTACAACGACACTTTCATCCGAGACGGTGGAGGAGATGCGCGGCGTCGCCGTCCTGGCTGAGGGGTTCGATCCCGAACACAGCCCGGTCAGGTTCGCGGTGGACTTCACTTCGATCTGCAGCAACGGCAACTGCCCGGACGAGCCGGAGTTCTACAGCGATCCGATCAGACCGTCGGCCAATCTCTACTGGATGCCGGCCAAGGGACGCGCCGGGCAATCCTACACGGTCAGCTTCTACGCCTGCGATGAGCGGGACGCCTGCACCGGGCCTCAGAGCGTGGAGATTCACGTCAACACGAACTCGGACCCCATCGCTCAAATCGCTAATCCCTATCCCGACGTGAATACTGACGGCATAAAGTTCTCTCCCGCGCTGACTCAGTTTGACCCGCATCTGGTGATCATCGAGGAGGGGGAAACTCTGGAGATTACCAACATCCAGACTTTTCCGTCTCCCGCCAACACGTTGACCTACGATCAGATGAATTTGATGGCGGAGTTCTCCCCTCCCCTCGAGTCGGGCGTCGATCTCCCCGTTGTGATGAGATCCGGTTTAGCCGATGCCAGACGGTTCAAGGTCACTTGGACGCCCAATGCTTCGAGAGGCGGAAACGGCACCACGGATTATGTTGTCACTTTGATTCCCCACTACAGGCACCGGCCCGCCGATATGGACGGCTGCTTCGAGTTTACGGTCCGCGTCGAGGACGAACCGCTCATCACGTATCCACAGGACTATATCACCGTGTTCGCCGGAGAGACGATGAGTTTCACCGTGGAAGCTGAAGATTACCACGGCGAGCCGATCACGTTCGCCGCTGAAGAGATGCCCGAAGGGGCGGACTTCAACGGCAACGTGTTCACCTGGGACACGGACAGCAACGGCATCGGGCAGTGTCACAAGCTGATGCTAACGATGACTACCAACGGATATGAGACGCTTTCGGCCCCCACGATTTATCTGGGCGTGTTGCCGGCGGACGGGAATCTGGTAATCAACCCGGACATGGAATTCGACGCGGACAGCAACGGCGTGCCCGACGGATGGGAGAAGTGCAAGGAGGATGCTCTCGACGGTCACATCCTGAGCTGGGTGGGGGATGACCCGGAGCACCCGGAAGCCAACCCGACATACCTGAAATCGGAACGAACCTCCACCAGCAGCCTGGCTCCGGATTACTTTAGCTGGGTTCAGGAGGTCTATCTGACCCCGTCGGCAGGGCATGCTCTGCCGCAGAACGCCATGTACGAACTCTCGTGCACCTATCGCGTGGAGAGCCCTCAGTTGAACTTCATCGGCACCAGCGGCGTGGCCTCCGACGACGACGGCATGGGTATAAGGATGAGTTTTCACAGTCAGACCAGGGATAAGCTGCGCTCTTCCGTGTTCACGTTCGGTGCCATCAGCTATGACGCCGGTTTCGACGATTGGAGCGATGACGATTGCTGTTACCACGATGTCAGCCCCGACGGGTGCGACCCCGCCTGGAAGGTGCATCGTTCTTACGTGCAACCGCCTCCGGAGACGCGATACGTAATACTGCGCACCAGCAACCGCTCACGGGGCAGGATGTTTGTTGACCATGTTTCGCTGAGGCGCGTCGAGCAGGACCCATACACCCCGCCGTTCGAGGTGTTCAAGAACTCCGAGGCCTTGACGTTGATGGAGGATAAAGACGGTGAACCGATTTTCCCCATCGGCCTTACCGGCATGCCGGTGGGCCACGACGGCAACGAGATGGCCTATGATGAACTTCGACATCTCGGCTGCAATTTCGCCGACCACGACGACGCTCGCCTGCCGGAGCACCTGGCCTCCGGGCTTTACGGAACCGGGTTTATCAAGAGTCCATACTACCGTTCGGCCCCAGAACCATATTTCGAGCTGGGGGTGAACCCATACAATGGGTGGAGCACCAGCGAGTTACGGGCGGAGCGTTTCGCGGAAGCCACCACAGCCGGCCTGAACATGTTGTGGATCGAAGGCCCGGACGAAAGCAACTACCGGGCGGAGCGGAACGGGGCACCGCCCGAGCTGCGCGAAATGAACTGCATGCTCGACAGAATCAGGAGTGAGTTTGATCCTCTCCGCGAGTGCCCGTACCTGCTGAACGTGGTGCCCAAGGATTGGGACCGTGCCCTGGATGAGCCTCCCGCTCGGCTGATGGACCTGATGTCGTTCACCTGGAATTGCCCCAAGGCATACTCGAACGGCCCCAATAGCTACTCGAATCTCAACGACTCCGCCAAGATGTGGCGTGTCGGGAAGGTAGTGCGGCGATGGCTCGAGACCATGGCTTACTTCAACGGCGAAGAGCCCAAACCGGTGATCGGCTTTGGATTCGGCGTGTACAGTTGGGCGTACTGGGACGAGCAATTCCCGCGCTGGCACGACAACCAGTTCATCCCCTTTCACCTGCAGCGCTTTCAGGTTTACAACCAGATCGCCAACGGCGCATGCGGCGTGCGCTTCTACTCCGCGTTCCGCCTGGATTTGCAGGACATCTACAATCGCTGTAGCTGGAATCAAATCCAGGAGCTTGTGGCTGAACTGGCCTTGCTTTACGACGTTTACGCTCAGCCCGAGTTCTCTTCCGAATGGGCGTCCTGTTCATATCTCGAAGCACTGCTCAAGCCGCACCACGGAAAGCTGTACCTCGTCGCCACCAATCCTTCCGAGCACGGTCTCGGTGACGTTACCATTACCCTGACCGGCATCAATGAGATTCAAGGCATCAGGGCCTTGTTCGAGAGCGAACGCACCAACAACGAGTATCCCATGCCCACGCCGGATGACGGGTTCATTGATGAGGCCGACGCGGCACAAGTCCGCAGACGCGGAACCACCCGCCTCGACTGGGCCAGAGACGTGCCGGTCAATCCCGACGGCGTCAGCTTCACCGACACGTTCATCGATTACGCCGTGCACGTCTACGAGATCACCGGGCCGGATTCCGACGGCGACAGCCTGCCGGACTGGTGGGAGGAGGAGCACTTCGGCACCGGGCATCTGGGCGAAGACCCGGGCGGGGATTACGACGGTGACAACTTCAGCAACCTCCAGGAATACGTGCAGGGCAGCGACCCGAACGATCTTGACAGCACTCCGGCGAACCGTGATATCGATGGGGACGGGGTCTATGATCCTGATGACAACTGCCCCTCCGACTACAATCCCCCGCAAGACGATACCGACGGCGATGGGGTGGGCAATGTCTGCGACCGTTGCCCACGCACCGGAGCAGGGGTCGCGGTGAATGACCAGGGATGTGCAGACTGCAATGCCAACGGCGATCTGGACATCTGCGACATCGCGGAGGGCGTGAGCTTTGACTGCAACAGCAACGGTGTTCCCGACGAATGCGACCGCCCGGCTGATTTTGACGGCGATGGCGACGCGGACCTGTCCGACTTCGCCTGCCTGCGGGATTGTCTCACCGGGCCGTGTGGGGATCCGCCATGTGACCCACCGTTGTACCATGATCCATGCTGCCGCCTCGCGGACTTCGACGATGACGGCGACCTCGATCTGGCGGACTTCGCCGCGTTCCAGGCCGGCGAGATTAGCCCGGACTGCAACGGCGACGGAACCCCGGACGGGTTCGATCCGGATTGCAACGGCAACGGTATGGCCGACATTTGCGACATCCACGGCGGCACCAGCGGTGACTGCAACAGGAACGGCATTCCGGACGAATGCGACATCGCAGGTGGGACGTCGGCGGATATAAACTTCAGCGGTTTGCCGGATGAGTGCGAGGACTGCAACGGCAACGGCATCCTCGACGACGCGGACATCGCCGCCGGCACCGGCGTCGACTGTCAGTCGAACGGCATCCCGGACGAGTGCGAACTGGGCGGCGTGCTTTTCAACGAGGGTTTCGAGGACGGGCTGCCGGCCGGCTGGTCGGCCACCGGCCTGTGGCACGTCAGCGATTTTTGCCCGCAGCCCAACATTCACGACGCAACGCACTGGGCTTACTATGGGCAGGATAGTTCGTGCGACTTCGACGCGGGGATCACCTTTGGCACCTTGACGGCTCCGCCCATCGATGTGCCCTCTGTTGGGCCCACCGTGTTGATTTATTGCAGTGCTTACGCCGGCGAGAGCGGAGGCTGGGATGCCGCCTGGGTGAGTGCGAACGGCGTGGTGGTGGACCAGGTCAGCCGAGACGGCGCCCGGGCCACATGGGAAACGCGCACTGTAGACCTGACCGCGTGTGCCGGGCAAGCCGTGGTTTTGCAATGGCATTTCGACTCCGGAGACGATGTTGCCAACAGCGAACTCGGCTGGCAAATCGACAGGGTGCGGGTGACCAGCGGGTCCGACTGCAACACCAACGGCATCCCGGACGAATGCGACATCGCCGCCGGCACCAGCGACGACGCCGACACCAACGGCATCCCCGACGAATGTGATTGCCCCAGCCTGCTCGTCGCCGCCGCCAGTGTGGGATACCACGAGATTCACATCCCCTTTCCTGGTGGCGATATTGACTTTGCGATCGACTTAACCGGCGGTCTGGTCGAACCACGCGATCAGTACAAATCCGGCCACCCGGAGGGAAAGCGGCGAGTTTGGATCAGGCTGACCTTTGACCGCAAGGTGCCTCCCGACGGCCTGGGTGTCAACATCACCCCATATCCCGGCACTGATTACGACCTGGTCGCCGGCGACGTTGACACCGAGATGGAATTGCACTTCTCTGACAACGTTGCCAAGGGCAGTTACATGATAGAGATTACCTGTAACGCCGGCGGAGACCTCATCGGCAGTTTCCCGATGTGCTACGTCAACGGCGACGCAAACTGCAGTGGGCGAACTAACGGATTGGACCTCGCGTTTATCGAAAATACCGCCAACTGGGGTAATGACCTCTCAGTTCCCGGCGTTGACCCCCGTGCCGATATCAACCGCAACGGTGTTGTTGGAGGTCTGGACATTGGCAGGATAGAGAACACCGCCAACTGGGGTCTTCCCGATCCGCCAGCCACCTGTACCTGCCCGGAACCGGAGAACTGAGCGTCCTCGTGGACTTGATGTTCGCCCCCTCGGAGACCGCGGTGAGCACGATCGAACATGGCTCGCCTTATACCACCCTTGCCTCGGCGGAGATGGGGCGGCGCAAGATTCGCCGGTTGGGCGGAGCCACCCTTCAGCCAGGCACAGCCGTCGGCGCTTGGGCACACTTCGCCACCGTTGAGATGACCGCCCTGGTCGATTTGCCGTATGGCCCCAAGCTCAGCGTGCAGTCTTCACTCGACGGTGTCGCGGGCTTTGGCCGGGGAACGATCCCCCGTGACCATATTCGGATTGTCGGGCCTTGCGAAGCCGCCAAAACCATAGGGAAACGGCAGTGTTTGAATGCCCTCCATTGCAGACGGCTGAACTCTTGCAACTCCCAAACATAAGGGGAACGACGTGATAAAGAAAGTCAGTGCACTAATGCTGATAGGTTATGGTGTTTTTGCTCTTGCGCCGTCGTTGGTGCGTGCCGAGAAGGCAATCGATGTTGAACTGCGGTTGCTCGTTCTCGAATCACCGGGCACAGCCGAACCCAACACCGCCGACCGATGCCGAATCCTGTCTCCGTGCCTTCGACTGCGATGACGACGGTGATGTCGATCTCCATGACTTCGCCACGCTTGGGAAGGTGTTTACCGGCCCTCAGTAAGGTGTGTCCCGGACTCGAATCCTAACCCGCATTTCTCACACCGCGGAGAACGCGGAGATCGCAGAGTATTTCATGGAAAGAAGTTGCAGCTAAATTGGGGCGTGTCGAGTTGTAAACATTCAGTAAACCCGTCC
>JAGLWJ010000426.1 GCA_023133475.1 Phycisphaerae bacterium
CAGAGACGCAGAGAACGCAGAGGAAAGCGAGGAGAGAGAATTGTAGGGCGGGTTCCACCCGCCGTTGTGACTAATCCCACATTTTCCATTTTCAATTTTCAATTTCCCACACGCCCTACATGTTTTGACGAGTTACGGTTGGGCAGGCGGTGGGGAATCTGGTATCCTGCTTGAGAATGAATCCGTTTCGCATCGAGGTTTTCTGGCTGGGGATCAACAATCTGCGACGGCATAAGCTACGATCCCTCCTGACGGCATTGGGGATCATCTTTGGCGTGGCGGCGGTGATCTGCATGCTCTCTATCAGCGAGGGCGCCTCTGCCGACGAAATGCGGCTGATCCACGCCTTGGGCACGCGGAACATCATTATCACCTCGGTCAAGCCGGAGCAGGAGACCCAGGCCTCCAAGGGCAACACTGCGATGCTGGAATACGGCATCACCCACGTGGACCACGATCTGATCGTCAATACCATCCCGCATGTGGAGAGTGTGGTCTCGCTGAGGCGGGTTTCGGAGCATGTGTACCGCCGAGACAAAAGTTTTTACGGCAAGGTGGCGGGCACCACTCCGGAGTTTTTCAAGGTGGTCAACGTTTCCGCCGGCCGGGGGCGATTGTTGACCGACCAGGACATCCGTGAGAAGAAGAAAATCTGCGTCATCGGTGACGATGTGTGCAGGAGCTTGTTCGGGTATGAGGACCCCATAGGCCAGACGATTTACGTACAGCGTCATGGGGACACCGAACCGTATGAAGTTGTGGGTGTTCTGGGGCGGATAATGACCGCCGGTGCCCCTGCCCGCGGTGTCGAGGAGCGCGACCTGAACCGCGAAGTGTTCATCCCGCTGACCACGGCGGAAACCCGCTACGGCGACACCACCATGAAACACCGCAGCGGTTCCCGCGAGTTTTTCAAGATGCAGTTGTCGGGTTTGTACGTGACCGTGGACACGATTGAGAACGTGCTGGCAGTGTCCGGCATGATCAAGCGTGTGTTCGAGCACAATCACGAGAAAACCGACTACGACATCCGCGTTCCGCTGGAGCGGTTAAAGTTGGCTGAGAGGAAGAAGCGGAACTCGCAGTTGTTGTTGGGGTTCATTGCCGGCATATCCTTGCTGGTGGGGGGGATCGGGATCATGAACATCATGTTGGCCACCGTCACCGAGCGCACCCGCGAGATTGGGATTCGCCGTGCTCTGGGAGCCAAACGCCGCGACATTGCTGCCCAGTTTTTGGTGGAGACCGTGGTGCTTTGCATGGCCGGCGGGTTTTTGGGGGTGGTGCAGGGCTATCTGGGGGCGGTGCTTATCAATCAGGCGGCTCGCTGGGGAGAGGCTATCATCCAGCCCTGGGCAGTGGTGATCAGTTTCGGGCTCTCGGTGTTGGTGGGTGTGTTTTTCGGCATGTATCCAGCCATCTCGGCGTCGAAACTGGACCCCATCGAAGCATTGCGTCATGAGTAGCCGGGGAGCGTCTTTGGCGGCATCTTCGCCCCAATTCAAGTCGTAACCACATTAGTTATCTGCCACTTACATTTTCGGACATTCTTTGAGAACCATTGCGAGTGTCGGCTTGCCTGGACACCTTTCGTGTTGTATAGTTGAAGTGGTAGTTGGCTCCCCACACTGGTTTTCCCCGCAATAAGCAACGAGCAGGTATTGTTGTCGGCAGACATATTTGTCTGTTGTTGCAAAGTGGTTGCACACAGGGCTAGTCCTTGTCGTATAAGAGTAGGAGGGAGGAAACGAGACTTGCTCGAGGCGAATACCTGAACCGGCGGATTTGACGAGTCCAGGAGGTAGACATGGCAGTGCAACTGATGACAACTAAGCTTCTGGAGAAGAAGGAAGCGGATGTGCCCGTGGGGAGCCGTGCTCATCGTGGGGTGCTCGATTCGCTTAGCCCTGATGATCGGCTGATCCTGGGCCACTTTCTGAGCGACCCCGTGGAGTTTATCGATCATCCGGATTTGCACCGGCGTCAGGCGGAGGCGAAGTTATTCGGTGCCGTGGCGGAGTTGGTTTCTCCAGGGGTGCCCTGTTTTGCCCCCGCCCAGCCGGTGGTTACCCGCTCGGCAGGCCCGAGAGGGATTCCCACCTTGAGCGGCGAGCAGGAGCGTACCCTGTTCTTGCGTTACAACTACGCACGGATGTGTATTCGCAAGTTGCAGGATCAGTTCCCCGGCAGGGCGATGACGGCGAAAGCAACGCGGCAGTTCCTGGCTTGGGGACGGCGGGCGTTGGAGGCTCGCAGCACCATCACCGAGATGAATCTTCCGCTGGTGATGGCGATGGCCAAGCGAACCAGGTTGGCTTCGATCGACTATAACGAGCTGATCAGTGAAGGGAACATGGCTTTGCTGCGTAGTGTGAACAAGTTCGATTGCAATCGCGGGTTCAAGTTCAGCACGTATGCGTGCCGGGCAATCCTCAAGAGTTTTTCGCGTGTTGCGATGCGTATCAGCCGCTACCGCGGACGATTCCCCACGGAGTTCGACCCGGCGATCGAACGTAGCGATTATCTGGAGCACAAGCGCGACGAGATCGAAACCGACTGCGTACAGGAGTTGAAGGAGATTCTGCTGCGCAACCTCGCCGACCTGAGCGAGGTGGAGCAGACTGTGATCCATGAACGGTTCGCCCTCCGCCGCACGAGGGGAGACAACTTCACACCCAAGACCCTGGAGCAGGTGGGCACGATAATTGGCGTCACCAAAGAGCGTGTGCGGCAGATTCAGAACAAAGCGTTGAAGAAGATTCGGACGGCGTTGGAAGACAAATACCTCGCGGCCTAACCAGCCCTGGGAGAAGAGAGATTAACGTTCCCCGTGCAGCGGCGACTTCTCACGCGGAGAGGTCGCCGCTTCCCTTGGAATGGAAAATGAGTTGTAGGGCGGGTTCCACCCGCCGTTCAGTCCAAGGTCCAAAGTCAGTGAAGAAGGCGGGTGGAACCCGCCCTACATCTCTTGCCTCTTGAGTGGACAAACCACTGCCGAGGCGCGAGACTGACACCATGGCAATATCCTGTATCGCGGGTCTTCTGGCTGGTGGGGCCAGCAAGCGTTTCGGCAGCCCGAAGGCTCTGCTTGAACTGACGCCCGGTTGCACGATGCTGGAACACGTGGCGATGGCTGCTTCGGCGGTGGCTGACGAGGTTGTTATCCTCGGTAATCCGCCAACACTCCCGGATTCGTTGGCGACGATTCCCATCCTTGCCGATGCCGCACCTGTCTGTGGCCCGATGGGCGGGCTGTGCACACTTTTGGAATACTGCTCGCCGCGGTGGGGGCTGTTACTAGCGTGCGATCTTCCAGTCTTGCGAACGGTGGTTTTGCAACGCCTGCTCCAGGTCGCACTCAACCACCCCCAGGCCGAGGTTGTGGCGTTCGTATCTTCTGTAAACCACAGGGTTTACGAATGCTGTTGTGCTTTGTATAACCCCGTGCTGCATCCGCTTGCCACAGCCGCCCTTAAGCGTGGTGAGACGGGTTTGCAACACTTGCTGCGTGTGGCGCGGACAATTGCCCTGGTTCCCTCGCCAAGCGAAGCTCGGGCACTTCGCGACGTTGACACCATGGCAGACCTGGACGCACTCGGCGATTTGAGGGCATAACCATCCTTAGGTGGGTGAAACCCGCCCTACCGTACTTTACGCCGTGCCGTCACCAGGAAGACGACAAAAAAGCAGAGAGCAACAGGCTCGGGAATTACGGTTACGTGGCCAAGCTCGAAGGTGACGGTATCGAAACCCTCTGGGTCAAGCCCGAACCCCTCGTTGAAATCACCCGGAGTTACACTAACCCGCAGATCGCTCTCGCCGATCACATCGGCGGATAACGTCATCGTGGCTAAGAGGATAACGTTCCCGCTGACACTCTCGGGGAATGCCACACCAGCCAAACCATCCCCATCGGGCGCGTATGCGGCGGTCCAATCCGGGCCGATCACAGGTTCACCCGCCAGCGAAATAACGGACTCGTCATCGATCGTCAGGTCGAGCCCCCAGGCAACAACCGGATCGGAGATGTCAGCCACAATGTCGATGTTGAATACATCCCCGAGATCAGCAGTTATATCGGGCGGATCGAATCGTACAATGACGCTTGCCTGGGCCGGTCGGCCAAGAGAGAGAGCCGTCAAGAAAACTGCAACGAACGTGCAATTGAGGAGACGATACATGGGATTCCCTTTCCTGAGAATCTTCACCGTGTCATCGGTTCACTTCCTCTCTCTTCGTCCCACAGACTTCCTCAATCCCGCAGTGGGGGACTGACTCAAATCAGTACCGCGACCATAAGGGAGCGGCCTCCCAATCAGTACCGCGACCGTAAGGGAGCGGCCATGGGCGCCCCACCTCGTTCGCCAGCCCTCTGGGCCGGCGAACGGGATGGGGCACCCGCATTCGCGTCCCCCACCGCTAAAGCGGTGGGCCACCCACCCTTACAGCCCAAGAAAGACCACCTCAAACTCGTCATCGTCGAAATCAAAATCCTCCAGTCTCCCGACGGAGCGAAGTCCGCGGTCCCGTCGTCGGCAACAGCCACGGGCGGTGACCAGAGACCGTTCGTTGATGCCGAGAACACCAGCTCAGCCCCGTTGACGGTGCTGCGCTCCAGATCGTTGTACACCCAGACGAGTTGTTCCTCGTTCTCAACCGCAACCAGAGAAAGGCTCGGATCCGCAGAGACCTCATTGCCTCGTTACATCGTTGCCTGTTGCCTGTTGCCTTTACACCACGAGTTCACTGAGTGTATACCATCTCACGATGTGATTGCAAGGTTATTTCGTGAACGCTCCGCTAGATAGAGCAATACAGACCGGGCGGCCCGGAATATGAACCAGGCCGCCCGGAGAGGAGTAGATACAATTGTCTCAGGGGAGCCCGACAGACGCGGGCAACCCGGTAATGGTTATTCTGCTCGACCTCTGCGGCCCCGGCGCAAACCGAGTTTGATACCGCCCAGACCCAACAGCAGGAAACATAGGTTGAACACGCCTACCGTTCCGCACGGGGCAATGCCCACTCCACAAGTGCCTTGCGGAGGCGTGGGGGTTACATTTTCGAGCGGGCAGCCGTTGGTATCCACCACTGTGCCCACAGGAGTGCCCGGACAGAGATCATCGAAATTGTTGACCCCGTCCCCATCGTCATCTTGCGGCAGAGGGTCCTCCTCAGGTTCTTCCTCAGGTTCCTGCTCAGTGGAGCAACCGTCGGCATCCACCGCTACGCCCAGCGGAGTGTTCGGGCAGTAGTCGTTGCAATCCAACACACCATCGCGGTCCGAATCCGTATCCGGGGTGCCGCATCCACATACCCCCGGCTCAACCTTGTCCGGATCGTCGGGGCAACCGTCGCACACATCGCCAACCCCATCCCCATCGGCGTCAGCCTGATCGGCGTTGGCGTGCTTGGGGCAGTTGTCCAACTGATCGGAAATCCCATCACGATCGGTATCGCCTTCGTCGCAGACGTCGCCCACCCCGTCGTTGTCGGAGTCTTTCTGGTTGGGGTTGAAATCGTCGGGGCAGTTGTCGCACGCATTGCCCAGACCGTCGCCGTCGTCGTCAGTCTGGCTTAAATTGCCCACCGTGGGGCAATTGTCGCAGGCATCACCGATCGTGTCTTCGTCGGTGTCCTTCTGTTTGCCGGTTTCGGAGTCGGCTGGATTGGGCACGTCGGGGCAGTTGTCCTCGTCGTTTAAGACGTCGTCGCCGTCCCTGTCGGTGTCACAGGGGTCGCCAAACTCGTCGCCATCCATGTTGGCCTGATCGGGATTGGGGTAGTGCGGGCAGTTGTCGTCATTGTTAAGGACCTTATCGCCGTCTATGTCGGTGTCACAGAGATCGCCATGCCCGTTGGTATCGAGATCTTTCTGATCGGGGTTGGACACTTGCGGGCAGTTGTCGTTATCGTTCAGGACACCGTCGCCGTCCATGTCCGTGTCACATGCGTCGCCGGCCCCGTCACCGTCGATGTCGCTCTGGCCTTGATTGTAGACCACCGGGCAATTATCGCACTCGTCACCCCGCCCATCGCTGTCCGCGTCCGCCTGCGACAAGTTGGCAACGCCCGGGCAGTTGTCCTGGCAGTCTAAAACAGTGTCGCCGTCCACATCGGTGTCCTGGATACCGCAGCCGCACACCCCGGGGGTGAGCTTGAGCGGGTCGGTGGGGCAACCATCACAGGCATCGCCCGCCCCATCCTGGTCTGCATCTTCTTGAGTTGGGTTATCCTGGTTCGGGCAATTGTCGCAATCGTCCCCAACTCCATCATTGTCATCATCTGATTGGCTATTGTTGGCAACCGCCGGGCAGTTGTCACACGCATCGCCGTGGTTGTCGCCGTCGCCGTTCTCTTGCGTGGCATTGGGCACGCCCGGGCAATTGTCAAAACCATTGCCGGCGCCGTCGTCATCGTCGTCATCAGTCGGCAGCGCACTGCCCGCACCAGCCATGTGGATGCCCATGTCCGCATTGTCCACATCCCCGTCCCCATCGAGGTCCGCATTGGGATTGTAGTCGGCGTCCCCGGCAACAGTCCCCATGGCGTCGATCAAATCCCCCATGTCGATAACATTGACCACGCCATCGCGATTGACATCGCCCGCCAACACGGTGAACTGAAGGGCTGCCACACCTCCGTAGGTCCCGTCACCGGTGGGCAGGGATGGGTCTCGCGGGTCGTCCACTTCCCCATCGAGCGCCTCTAAGGCTGCATTCTGAATCGCCACGCTGAGCACCAGGGTCAGGCGTTCGGCACTCACTGCGGGGAAAGTTACCGTCGCTGTGCTGGTGAGCTGATCCAGCGGGGAGACGGCAACAGCCACCGAAGCCTGCCCGATGGTGTAGGCTGTAATGGCATCGGCGGGAATGGTCACCTCTTGATCGAAGTCCACGGTAACCTGGGTCAGTGCCGAACCATCCACTACCCAGTCCGCCGGATGGGGGGTTGCCACCGATATGCGCGGTGGAACCGCCCGAGCAGCCTGGGGTAAAGCGGCTGTCAGACCGAGAACAGCCAAGGGGAAAAACAGCATCAAGGTCTTTTTGGGGGAGGGGTTTACATTCATCATTTCGCCACCTGTATTTGATTGGGAAACCAATCCATTGACTCTTATTCGCTTCGATCACTGTCTCAACCGTGCCAACGGCGGCGATTCCCAGGCTACGGCTGAGACCGGCAAGCAGCGTTCATCACCACCACCGGATACCAAACTGCCGTCACCAGCGTTATCGCCGACGACGCAGCAACAAGTAGGCACCAGCCAACAAGCCAAAACCGCCCGGCTCTGGAATAACCTCGATGGTCACAGAGTCAGACTCAAAAGGAATCTCCTCCAAACCGCTGCCGGGATCCAATGTGACCAGCGTTGTCGCAGGCCCCAGGGTAAGCGTAAAGCTGCCCACTGCAACATCGCTGGGGACATCGAACATCACTTTTGCCAGCACATCGTGCCCCTCACCAGCCGTCATGACATTCGTATAATTCTGGTTAATCACACTGACGTACACGCCGTCATCGTTGCCGTCGGTAATAAAGCTGTACGCCCCAACCATACCACCGCCTTGGGCAATCAGGTTCTCCTGAAGATAAAAATCCGACGCCGGCCAATCCGGGGGCACAATGCCTTTAACCTTTCCGCTGGACGGTAGCCCTGAACCCATCTGGATGTCAACATCCAATGAGTAACCGACCAACTCTGTGGCATTGTCTGTCAGTTTGATCAAAAACTCAAATGGCTGGCCTCGGATAACCTGCGCCGGTGCCAGCGACAAATCAATCCTCTCCGCCAAAACCGTTTCCGTCAAGCCACACAGTCCCATAAAACAAGCCCAGGCCCATACCGCGCACCTTGTGCGCCCACGAATTGCTGCGGTCATAACTCTCCCTCTCACTCTCTCTACACTACTCTCGAGACGGGGCGGCTACCAGCCGGAAGCACCCTCGACACCATTAACGGTGCCCAAGCACACCCTTGTATAAACACCGAATCTGTTCCGGTTCAATACATGGATTAACTGAAGGAACTGGCTTTGGAGATTCCTCCCCACCTCTACTCTCTCCCTATTCCCTACAACCCCCTCCTATCCTATATCTCTCTCGACTCTCCACCCTAGCGAATCGGGATATGCTTGTCAAGGCGGTTGAGAAAAAAACTCGGGACCTTTTTTGTGGTATCGGACGGTACCCAGAGCAATCGCATCTAACCGGGATATTTCACCGCGGAGCACGCAGAGACCGCGGAGAGAAATGGAAAATGGTTGTAGGGCGGGTTCCACCCGCCACGCCATGCCCAAAAGGCGGGTGGAACCCGCCCTACAACCATGATGACGCCGGTTTCTCAGTTTTTCACGCTCCCCGTTGGGAAGCCGCTAAACACAGCGGACTTGTCGCCGCGAAACACGCCGGCGCGGTTGCGATCATAGCGCTTCCCCATTTTCCATTTTCCATTTTCCATTTCAGGCTTGGATATCTTGTCTTTGGAGCAAGGTTTTCTACAATGCCCGAGTAATTCATTTGAGAATGCAATTGCCCAGGGTGAGGGGCCGATCATGTTGGATAGTGCCGTCTTTCTCGATCGCGACAATACGCTCATCGAGGACCCCGGCTTCATCGACCATCCCGACCAGGTGAAGCTCTTGCCGGGTGCGGTGGAGGCTTTGCACCGCTTCTGCGGCTGTGGATACCGGATCATTATCGTGTCGAATCAGTCGGGTATTGCTCGTGGGCACTTCGACGAGCAGCAGTTGTCTCGGGTTCACCAGCGTCTCGGTGAACTCTTGAAGGCCGAGGAGATCACCATCGACGCGATTTACTATTGCCCTTACCTCGACGGCGAGGAAGCGGTGGTGGAGAAATACCGCAAAGACAGCGAGTTGCGCAAGCCCGCCCCCGGCATGTTGCTCCGTGCCGCCCGTGAGCGGGGAATCGACCTGTCACGTTCGTGGATGATTGGGGATCGGATCAGCGACATCCAAGCCGGCACCGCAGCCTGCTGCCGCACCATCCTGGTGCGATCCAACCGCACGCAGTACAATAACCACGTTCAACCGGACCATCAGGTCCAATCTATCCTGGAGGCTGCCCGGGTCGTGGAACAGCATCGGAACTCAACTGACAAGCCCTCTTTGGACTCCCCCGAGCCGACCACTCATGAGTTGCTCGCCGAGATTCGCGACACTCTCCAGCGTCAGCAACGCCAGGAGTTGCAGGATGATTTCTCTTTGGTCCGTCTGCTGGGTTCGCTCATGCAGATGTTGGCCATTGTAGCCGGTTTGTGGGGTATAGTGGCGATCTTTGGCGGCAGAGACGTTGCCGCCATCCCGCGTATCGGATTAGCCATTTTCTTCCAACTGCTGGCTGTCACCATCCACTTCACCGCCCGAAAGCGTTGACCACGACCAATCAGTACCGCGACCGTGAGGGAGCGGCTTCCCAATCAGTACCGCGACCGTGAGGGAGTGGCTTCCCAATCAGTACCGCGACCGTAAGGGAGCGGCACCGACCGAAATGGCGGCAAATACAGGTGAAACCTCTGCTACAAATCCTCCACCGTCACCCCCAGCCTCTGGGCGATCCGCTCGAAATCGTCGAGTGAATAGTACTCGATTAGAATTTTGCCCTGGCTCTTGCGTTGTCCCTCCTGGATCACCACTTTTGTGCCGCAGCTCATACTAAACCGATTCTCCAAATCCCGCATATGGGCGGATTTTTCTCGCTGCCCCACCGCTGCCGGGCCTGCTTCTTTCGGGCTCTTGCCCTTTGACCGCCGCACGATCTCTTCCACCGCCCGCACCGACAAACCCTGTTTCACGATACTCCGGGCCAACAGACCCATCTTCACCGGATCGCCAAGCCCTAACAGGCTTCGCCCATGCCCCGCACTCAGCAATCCCTTCGCCACCAGTTCCTTCACCTCCTCCGGCAGCTCCAGCAAGCGCAGAAAATTAACCACCGTGCTGCGGTCCTCGCCCAACCGCCGCCCCACGTCCTCCGGCGTTTTGCTGAACCCCCCGCAATACTGTTGATACGCCATTGCTCGATCCATGGCGTTGAGGTCCTCTCGCTGAATATTCTCGATCAACGCCATCTCCAGCATTTCCTCGTCGTCGACCTCGCGCACCACCACCGGCACTTCATGCAGGTTCGCCAGCTCCGCAGCCCGCCAGCGACGCTCACCTGTCACCACCTGGTATCGCCCGCCGCGTACCCGCACGGTGATCGGCTGCAGAATCCCGGTCTCGCGGATCGAGTCGGCCAGCTTTGCCACCGACTCGTCACTGATGCGGCTGCGCGGCTGATGCGGATTAGGTGACAGTAATGCGACACTAAGCATCCGCACCTGCATTGCCTTTGCGCCGTCGCCGCGGCCACCCGTCGCCCCGCCGCCCTGTGTCGTCAATCTGTCACCAAAATGTGCCGGCGGCCCCACGCCGGCGGCGGCATCTTGTGCCATGTTAATGGTTGGCATCATAAAGGTGCTTGAGTTAGTGGGCATAGGAGTGTCACCATCGCGCGCCCGCGGCGCGGCGCGGCGCGGCCGAGCTGCGCCGGCGGCATTTCGGCTCGTTGCCGCATCGCTTTCGCCCCGCTTCGCCCTGCCTTTCGCCGATTGCCCGCCGCCCGTGCCCTCATCCGCACTCTTGTCGCCGGTGGCGACTGCATCTTCAACATCGCCGGAGTCTTCCGAAGTCGCCGAAAGCAGCGAATCCAGCCCCCGGCCTAGCCGTCGTTTTTTCTTCATGTCCTCGTCATCCCTGCCTGCAAAAGCCACATGACCACGCCGCCGTTTCTGATAATCAGCATAGTGACCAGCTTGTCAAATGTAAACGCAAGAGGATAGGTGGCCCATCAGGGCAACCGCATCTAATTCACCACGAAGCACGCGGAAAATGGAAAATGCGGGGTTTGCCGCGTTGCCCAGTTTAGACTCTCCCCCCGTTATCCTCATCTCTCTTCGCTTTTCTCTGCGCTCTCTGCGTCTCTGCGTTCATGAATAATCCAGGTTTAGCGGCGACAAGTCCGTAGCGTTTAGCAGCGACCCGAAGGGGAGCGTGAAGAACGGAGCGTGTAGAAAGGGAGCGCGAAAATGGAACGTGAAAAACTGAGAAAACGGCGTAATCGCAGTTGTAGGGCGGGTTCTACCCGCCTTTGTGGCATAGTGCGGCGGGTGGAACCTGCCCTACACCGCTGTTTCACGTGAAACAACCCGCCGCCTCCCAATCAGTACCGCGACCGTAAGGGAGCGACCAGAAAGATGATGCGGACGGCAGGTTTTCAACCTGCCCTACACTACCGGATGACAATCTCGCGGACGGCTTGGGCAGCGACGGGCATGTGATCCGCCACCTCCTGAAAAGATACCCTGGTCTCGGGCGGCAGTTCGAGATTCAATTCCGCACGCAACGCCGGCCTTACGGGGATGTTTCGTGAATCAGTCCGGGCCAGCCGCCGCTCCAACTCGGCAGATACAAGGAAATCAACCAGCTTGCGGGCCTGCCCGGGATGTTTGCAACCGGCGACAATACCCACCGAAGTGGGGATGAGCAGGGTGCCCCCGTCACCCATATCCAGGTAACGCAAGTCGAGAGAAGCGCCCTGCCGTTGTGCTACCCACACATCATCGGTATCGGTGGCACAAATCGCCGCCCGCCCCGCAATCACGTCCCGGACGGCGGAACTGTTGCCTGCGGCAATACGCGTGTCGGACTGGTGAAGGCGGGTCAGAAAGTTACGTGCCCGCTCCTCGCCCCATAAGGCGAACATGGCTGCCACGTGCCCGCCGGTGGTGCCGAACAGCGGATTGGCTATCGACAGACGCGAAGCGTGCCGGGGTTCACCCAACATCTCCCAGTGAGTGGGCAACTCCTCGGGCAAGACTCGGTTGGGATCAAAAGCCAACACCCGCCCGCGGAGGCCGACGGCGGCCCAGCGATGCTCGGGGTCACGGTAGCGAGAGGGAATATCCGCGGCAGCGGGCGAATCGTAAGGCTCCAGGATACCCTCCCGGGCCAACAGAATCGTGTGAAACAACTCGCTGGACCAGAAGACGTCTGCCCGGGGATTGTCTGCCTCGGCACGGAGCCGCTTGACCAGCCCGGTGGTCTTGCCCGCTTCGGCGTCGGTCAGCATCCGGACCTCCAGCCCCACGTCCTCTTTGAGGCGGTCGATGATCTGCCGGGCAAATGCCTCGTCGATGCTGGTGTAAAGGACCACCGGCTCGGATTTGTTGCCGGATTCCTTTTGCTTGCAACCGCCGGCAACGGTCGAGAGCAGCCCAACGATCAATAACGCGAACATTCGTCTGAGGTTGCACATATCCGGTTCATACCTCCGTAGGGCGGGTTCTACCCGCCGCGCGATACCACAACGGCGGGTGAAACCCGCCCTACAACTTCACGCTCCCCTTCTACGCGCTCCCCTTCGGGTCGCCGCTAAACGCTGCGGACTTGTCGCCGCTAAACGCTATGGATTGTCACCGCTAAACACCCCGGCGCGGTTGCGACCGCCGTGCTTCTCCATTCTCCATTCTCCATTCTCTGCGTGCTTCTTTCTATTGGACTGACGCGAGGAACAATGATATTGTATTCGTGTCGATGACGCAAAGTAGCCCCTTGTTTGCTTGTGCCACGTTTTGGAGGTCGAGAGTTGATTAGGATTGCCACCCGTGGGAGTGAACTGGCCCTTTGGCAGGCACACTGGGTTCGAGACGCCCTGCGCCGTGCCCATGACATAGATGCCGAGTTAGTGGTGCTGAAGACCCGAGGCGACCGGGTGCTCGATCGCTCGCTCAGTGCGATGGAGGGCAAGGGTTTTTTCACCAAGGAAATCGAAGATGCGTTGTTGGCCGGTCGGGCGGAGATCGCGGTGCACAGTTATAAGGATTTGCCGACGGATCAGGTTCCCGGGTTGATGATTGCGGCAGTGCCGCCACGGGCGGCGGCGAACGATTTACTCTTGATTCACCGCGATCGGGTGGATGCTTCCCGAGAGCCCTGGCTGTTGGCGGAGGGTGCCCGGGTGGGGACGAGCGCAACGCGGCGAATTGCCCAGTTGCGTGACCGTCGGAGTGACCTGGAGGTTGTCGAGATTCGCGGCAATGTGCCCACCCGCGTCTGCAAGGCCCGCGAGGGCCTCTGTGACGCGGTGATTCTGGCCAAAGCCGGGCTGGACCGCTTGCGGCTGGATTTGTCCGGCCTGGTGGTGGTGGACCTGCTGGAGACGGGTTTTCTGCCCGCACCGGCCCAAGGGGCACTGGCGGTTCAGTGCCATGTAGATGACACTAAAACGGCGGCTGTGCTGCGGTCTCTACATGATGAAGCAACTGCATCATGTGTCGAAGCGGAACGCCGGTTGCTCGGCTTGTTCGAGGGCGGATGCTCACTGCCGCTGGGTTGCACTGCCAGGCTCTCGGGAAGGAAAATGGAACTTTCGGCGAACTGGCTCGACGGCGAGGGCAGGATGCGTTCGTGCGCGGTGACCGCGGGCACCCCCGAGTCGGCAGCCTCCCTGGCGTATGAGAGGTTAACCCAACCATGACCACCTGTCGAGGGCGGATCGCAATTCTGCGGGAAGTGCATCGGGCTGAGCCGTTGCGCATGGCACTGGTCGAGGCGGGCTTTGAGGTCATGGTTCGGCCGGTGACCCGGGTGGAGCGTGTAGGCCCGCAAGTCGGCGACGACTGGCCCGGCTGGGCGGCGGCGGCGGACTGGATGTTGTTCACCAGCTTAAATGGTGTGGACGGGTTCGCGGAAGGCGCGGGTGGAGGCACAGCGATGTCACAACTGCTGCGCAGCCGGCGGATCGCGGTGCTCGGCTTCACCTCAGCCGAGCGCTTGTCGCGGATGGGGGTCTCTGTTGAGGTTCTCTGCGAGCATGGCACATCGGCGGAGCTTGCCCCAGCCATGCTGGCGGTGATGGAGCCGAGATCGACCGTGGTGTATCCCTGTGCCGAAAGAACGATGCCCACTTTGCCGCGATTGCTCCGCGAGGCAGGCCACCACTTGAGGCAGATCGTTTGCTATCGGACCCGGGCACTTTCGCCGGAAGAACGAAGCCCCTTGGATTGGAGCATTGTGGACGCGGCGGTGGTGGCAGCCCCAAGTGCGGTTCGGGCATTGGGTGACGAGGAGGGATTACCGCCGGATTTGGGATTCTACGCCATAGGCCCAACCACCGCGGTGGCGTTGCGCGAGGCAGGTCTGACAGTACTGGGAGTGGCCCGGTCCCCGAAAGCGGAGAGCATCGTCGCAATGCTGAAAGAACCGGGAGCACGCGGGGAATGGAGAATGGAGAAAATGGAAAATGGAAAATGAAAAATGGAAAATGGGGAGATGGGAGACATCGTCGTTGTATGCACATGCGGGTTAGCAGCGACAAGTCCGTAGCGTTTAGCGGCTCCCCAACGGGGAGCGCGAAAAACGAAGAAAAAGGCGTAATCACAGTTGTAGGGCGGG
>JAGLWJ010000427.1 GCA_023133475.1 Phycisphaerae bacterium
CGCTAAAGCGATGGGCCACCCGACCGAGCTTCATCCATCAATTCATGCGTCACGGAACACTCGGGCATCATGCGGCGGGTGAAACCCACCCTACGCTGTTAAGCTGTTAACTATGGACATCCGCGGGACCCCGGCTCCACCAACTCCCGAACACGATCGAAGACTTCGTTCAAGGGGACTTTGTGGACATCCTTCTCGCTACGTAGTTTGACTTCCGCAACGCCCTCAGACACACCACGCTTGCCGAAGACCACGCGAACGGGAATGCCCACCAGATCGGCATCCTTGAACTTAAAGCCCGGCCGAGCATCGCGGTCGTCCATCAACACATCGATCCCAGCAGCTTCGAGTTCGTCGTGGAGCTTCATCGCCGCCTCCATCACGCCAGCTTCGCGGACGTCCAAGGCTACGATAAGCGCGCGGTAGGGTGCGATCTCCAACGGCCAACGGATACCGTTCTCGTCGTGGAAGGCTTCGATGGCGGCAGCCATGATCCGGTTAAGACCGATCCCGTAGCAACCCATGATGAACGGTTTAGCCACCCCCTTCTCGTCGAGGAAAGTGGCTTTCATCGCTTTGGAATACTTGGTGCCGAGCTTGAATACATGCCCGACCTCGATGCACTTCTCGAAGATCAGCGGCTCACCCGAGGGGCTTTTGTCGCCCGGCACCGCATAGCGGATGTCCGCGACATCCTTCAACTGGAAGTCTCTGCCGATGTTGGCCCCGGTGATGTGGTAATCGGTTTTGTTGGCTCCGGTGACGGCGTTTTTCATCACCGAGACCGCCTGATCGGCGATAATGCGAGCTTTGAGCCCGACCGGCCCGGCGAAACCCACTGCCGCCCCGGTGAGCTTCTCGATCATAGCCGCCGGAGCCATCTCCAGCTTCACGCCCCCGGCAGCCCGGGCCAGCTTCATCTCGTTGACTTCGTGATCGCCGCGGACCAGCGCCACCAGCGGCTCCCCGCCAGCGTCATAGATGATGGTCTTGATCATGTTCCGCGGCTGGCACTTGAGGAAACCCGAGACCTGTTCGATGGTGGATAGCTCGGGCGTATGCACCTCTTTGAGTTCCTCGATCCTGTCGCAGGTTTCTTCCGGCAGCGGAGCCATCTCCGCCCGCTCGAGGTTGGCTGCATATGAGCCGTCCTCAGCCCGGACCAGGTAATCCTCACCCGCGTCGGTCACCACCATGAACTCGTGCGAGGCATCGCCGCCGATGGGGCCTGACTCCGCCTCCACCGCGACATACGGCAGCCCACAACGGGCAAACAGGCGGCAGTAGGCCTGATACATCTTCTCATAGTTGGCATCGAGACCCGCCTTGTCCGCGTGGAACGAGTAGGCGTCCTTCATGTGGAATTCACGAGTTCGCAGCACACCGCTTTTGGGGCGGGCTTCGTCGCGGAATTTGGTCTGAATCTGGTAGAGCGTGATCGGAAGTTGCTTGTAGCTATTGAGATAGGCGCGCACCGTATCGGTGACGACCTCCTCGTGCGTCGGCCCCAGCACGGTGGCTTTGCGGAACGGCTTATCCGTCAGCCGCATCAGGGTTTCGCCCATGGTTTCGACCCGCCCGGTCTCTTCCCACAGCTCCACCGGGTGCATTGCCGGCATGTGCAGCTCGATGGCTCCTGTAGCGTTCATCTCCTCGCGGATGATCTGCTCGACCTTCCGCAGCACCCGGTAGCCCAGCGGCAGATACGTATACGATCCGGCTGCCACCTGCCGGATAAGCCCCGCCCGAATCATCAACTTATGCGAAGGCACCGTAGCGTCAGCCGGCACTTCCTTCGACGTCGGAATTAGAAATTTAGTCCATAACATAGACGGTTTGATACCGGTTTGCGCCCAAAATTGCAAGGGGGGAGTATCGGGGCAATCGCATCTAAATCACCACGAAGCACGCAGAAAATGGAAAATTGAAAATGAAAAATGGAAAATGTGGGGTTGGCGGCGTTGCCCAGTTTCGACTCTTCCCCCTTTGTCCTCATCTCTTCTCGCTCTTCTCTGCGCTCTCTGCGTCTCTGCGTTCATGAATAATCCAGGTTTAGCGGCTCCCCAACGGGGAGCGTGAAAAACGGGGAAAACGGTTACTCTCGGAATCATTTATCCACGCCGTAGATATCTTCCAAAGCCCGCCGATAACAGCTTAAAGCCTTGGTCGGTTGGCCCTGACGTTCGTAAAGCCGGCCTAACTCGAAAAGGATGCGGTCTTTGCGGGGTGATTTCTCCAGCGCCTCGAGCAGATGACGCTCCGCCTTCTTGTCATCGCCACGCCGGGCCTCCAACCGTGCCAACACCAGCTTAACCGACGCCGGCAGCGATCCTTGACCGGCAAACGGCTCCAGGCACCGGGCAGCAGCATCCACTTTGCCTAAACGCAGGTAGCAGTCCGCCAGCAACCCAGCCGTCAGGGGCGACGAGTGCTCCGACATCAAGCGGGTCAGGAGAGCGACCGCCTCCTCCAGCTTCCCGTCATCGAGCAAGCTGCGGGCAAACGCCAGACGCCGCTCCTGAGAAACTTCCGACTTGGGTTTCCTGCTCTTGGTCTCCGCAAGCCGCGCCTCAAGCTGCTCCTGATTGATCTTGCCCAGCAGCAGATCGGCATGAAGGCGAAGATGAATACCGTAGCCGGGCGGCACGTGAGCCTGCTCGTGCCGCAAAACGCCCTCCTCGTCGATCAACAGGGCGGTGGGGACCACCAGCACTCCAAAATCCCCATACATCTTCCTACTCGGTTGACCGACGATGGGGAAAGTCAAACGATGTTCCTTGCTCAACCCTGCCAGGCCTGCTTCCTTCTTTCGGGCGGTGGAGACCCCCAATATCCGCAGCTTCGTGTCAGGGTTTTCGTTGAGAATCTCCTGGGCAGTCTTGAGCATCTTCAGCGAATTGGGGTGCGACGGCTTGACAAACAAGAGCAGCAATACCTTCCCCTTATATGCGTCGCCGGTCAAAGTCAGGCCATCATCAGCCTTCACCGAAAACGGCGGGGCGGGCTCGCCGACCTTCACTTTACGCAGAGCCTGACACGGCGTAGCCAGAGCAAAAACTACTACAGCGGCAACGACATACACCGCACGGGTTCTTAATCGACAGAGCATGTTATGATCCTTGCTTTAGCGCGACCCGTCGAGACTGTCTGATCGAAAACGGCACTAGC
>JAGLWJ010000428.1 GCA_023133475.1 Phycisphaerae bacterium
GAAGGGGAGCGTGTAGATGGGAGCGCGTAGAAGGAAGCATGAAAAACGGGGAAAACGGCGCATCATCGTTGTAGGGCGGGTTTCACCCGCCGCACCATACCAGGAAGGCGGGTGAAACCCGCCCTACAACCTATTCAGTTGCGGGCTCCTGAACGAGCAATTGAGCCTGTGCCCACATCTCGACGAATCGGGACCGGTCGCGGTCGAACCAGTCCATGTAAAGCTCCAGGTTCAGCACTCCCGCAGAGCCCGTGGTGAAATTACACAAGTGCCCCTGGGCGCCCGGATGGCTTGCGCCCGGGCGGGCCTGGTTGGGGATCACATGGGTTCGCAAACAGCCTTGGGGATATCCTTGGGCGGGCACCAACTCGCCCGACTCGGCTTCGATGTCGACAAACGTGGGATTCCCGAGAAGCGCCCATTCTCCAACCGCCGGGGCAGTGACATCAGTAAGCCCCTGGTCGGCTGAGGCGGCGATGACAGAGAGCACATAGCCGTCGACGTATCGGCAGTCGGCGTGATAGTGCAACTGGTACGTGGTGTTCGGAGCCAAGACGCTGACCGGCCTATCACCATCCACCGGCTGGACCTCGATAGCCAGGGCGGCAGACTCATATATCCAGGGGGCAGACTCCGGTTCTGCCGCGTCCGGCTCCAGCGCCGGGCGGGCATTTATGATCTCGATCTTGCCGCATTGCGATGTGCAGCCGGCTGACTCGATGCCGAGAACGGTCGTGGTTTTTGGAACCACCCCCACCAGAGCACAAGCGGCGTGGACTTGCAAAGCCGACTCGAAATGGGCGTCCTCGAGCATCTCCAGCTCGAGTGTGACAAAGGGAATTGCTTCGCCGTCCGCCCCCAAGGTGCGGTCGATGCTGCGTAGCGGTTGCACACATACAACATGGTAACGCGGCCCGGGCAACTCTGCCTGGGGGCGCCCGAGCGTGCGTGAGAAGGCGGGATGAGCAGTCACAGAGTGAATGCGCACGTCATCGGTGGTGACCGCCACATCAAGGTCCACACCGAAGATCGCCGCCCCGCCCTCACTGGTTACATAGAGCGTCACCGGCACGATGTCACCGCTCTCGAAGACCTGCTCAATGGCGAAGCCCTCCACGTCCGCCGTCACCATTACGTGTTGGTCGACCTCCGCCGCGACAGCCGGCAACACGCCGACAATCAACAAACAAAGTATGGTTCTTTTATACATGGCAACCTCTGTCTCCTGCGAAATGCTTCTGTTGGCAACCGCTCCAAGGCAATCGCATCCAACCCCAATTTGGTAAGGCAGCAAGGGTAGGGCGGGTTCTACCCGCCGTGCGATGCCAAGAAGGCGGGTAAAACCCGCCCTACAACTGTGATTACGCCGTTTCCCCCATTTTCCATTTTCCATTTTTCATTTTCAATTTTCAATTTCCCCCATTCTCCGCGTGCTCCGCCGTGAATTGCGGTGCTTCCGGCAATTCGTGCATCATAAGGACCGAGGTGGGGATGATCGGGAACTGCATCTGGACACGATACACGTCGAAGCGTTCGCTGTCCCATCCCAGCTTGTCCAGGGTGTAGCGTATCATCTCGGCATGGCGAGGCACGTGTGGTGTATGAACCACGGAAGGCCCTTTGCCGAGGTACTCGACCTGTTCCCAGGTGTCAAGCCGATCTCGCTCCCGCCCCTCGATCGGTGGAATGGGCGGCCCGCCCGCCAGTTCGCTGTAGACGGCAAGTTCCGGCTCGATCGAACCAAACAGGTCTTCATGCACGAACAGGTCGAAAAGCAAGGCTTCGCAAGGGGTGCGCATCAGAACAGCCAGGGCGGCGTAGCGGTTGTGCTCAGCCCGATAATAGGAGGCTGCGTTGTATGCCACGTCGCCGGTAATGCAGGTTATAGCGCCGGTGTTTCCGACCTCGCCCTCGGCCAACTCGTCCTCCAGGAACCCATGAGGCCCCACAATCCTGCGGAATCGCGGCAGCGGTTTGGAGCAGAACTCACGCAGCAGTGGGGCGCTGGTGATTCCGTCGGCGTCATCCTCGGTAGGGTCCAACGGTTTACGGATGGAGGGACTGCGCAGCTTTCCGTCATCATCGATCACTCTGGCCCGAGCGATTACCCAGGGCACGTTGGGGCGGATGCGGCGGAGCCCCACGAATCCGCGAAGCGTGGCGATGTCCAGTCGCCCTTTTTCGGTTGCGGGGTGTAGAAAATCGACTTTCAACTGGGTTCTGGCCTGCACCCCCCAGATATAGCTCTGTGCGGTGAAAGCCGCCTTTTGCTGTGCCAGGTCTGCCTGTCTGCGGTCCCCCCCGCCGTAGGAAGCCAGCATCATCTCGAGCGTCGCACGGTCGCCGGCATGCACCTCGATCAGCCGCTCGAACTGCCCCACCGCCGCCTCCACCGCCCGAATCCGGGGCGCGGGCACGCTTTGTCGAGCGGCGGCTTTCAGGAAAACCTTGATTCCCAGCGAGCCGGGAATGTGCTGAGCCGCCGCAAACAGGTCAGAACCGTGAGCCACCTTCATGATCTTCCAGGCGAGCTTCATGTCGATCTTCAGGCTCTTGGAAAGCTCGTGGGGGCGCGTGATCAGACCGGGCAAGGCATCCACGACTTCCGCAAATGCCCCTCTGAACTGCTGGAGGACTTGTTTGGCACGCTCCTCAAACGACATCGTGTTGCTGGAATTCACCTGAACCTCTACCATAACCACCATTATTAGAGCTTTCCAACGTGCTTGCAAGCTCTCGCATCAGAGAGCTGTAGGGCGGGGCCCTGGTTCCTGGTAAAACGATTCCAAATTAACATTACAATACGCCGCTTGGCAGGGGTGGCCTGGGGCTTTAGCCCTGGGGGACGGATGGCCGCTCCCTTACGGTCGCGGTACTGATTGGTTCGTAGGGTGGGTGGAACCTCGCGGAGCGAGGTGGAACCCACCAACCGGTGCGGCGGGTTAGACGCGATAGCCCCCGCTGCCGGGGGATGATATAATTTCACCGTTGTCAGCCGGCACTGCCGAGGTCAATGGCCTGGGGCGGTGGAGTATTAGGGAGTGGTTCAATGATTTGTCGAATCGGCTTGATGGTAGTCTTCGCACTTTTTCTATTGGGTTGCATGGAGTTTTCCAACCTCATGGCCCCGCAGCCGGCCCCTCCGCCGGTCTACGTCTACAACACCCAGGACAATACCGGCGACAACGACAACACAGATGAAGACATCACTAATGAGAACGAGAATGAGAATGAGAATGACAACATAGACGACAACACCAACGAAAACACTGCCAACGAAAACGACAACACTGCCAATGAGAATGACAACACCGCCAATGAGAACGACAACACCGCCAACGAGAACGATAATACGGAGGACAACACCAACGACAATGATAGCGCCGTTGACCCGGAATCAGCATTTCTCGACGGGATCGGCGACATTCCGCCCTTGGAGGGGGACGAACCGGTGACCACGGACTCCGGGCTGACCTACAGCAACATCGTGGTCGGAGAGGGAGACCCGCCCGAGCCGACCGCGCGGGTTACGGTCAACTATGTCGGATGGTTGGCTGACGGCACGAAGTTCGATAGCGGAAACGGTTCGCAGTTCGGCCTCAACCAGGTGATCGCCGGGTGGACCGAAGGCCTGCAAACCATGCGTAGAGGCGGGAAGCGCCGGCTGTTGATCCCGCCCGATCTGGCATACGGGGAGGACGGTCGCCCACCGACCATCCCGGGCAATGCAACCCTTATCTTTGACGTGGAACTGCTCGATTTTGAGAATCGGTAGGTCGGGTCCGCAGACCCGACATCCCCTGGTGACGCCGTTGAAAATCCCGAACGTCGGGTTTGCGGACCCGACCTACAGACTGGCAAGTGCAACACCCCCGGATGGTTGCGAGCACCGCCATCGCGGGCGGGCTCGGAGTTTGGCACAACCGCACCCAGTTGCTATAACGTGAACTACTATGACAGGAGCAAAACCATACAAACGTGGGCAGCAGGATGAGTTCGCCCTACCGGAGTTGCTGGAGGCGGTTCGACCCGCCAACCCACTGGAGCGATGGGTGCCGCCGCTCATCGTCTTCGTATTGGCGATTGCGGTCTATGTCCCCTCGCTGGACAACGGGTTCGTTAGTTGGGACGACGACCATTACATCTACAATAACCGGCAACTCGTCCATCCCGACGGGCTGAACGACATCTGGACCAACACCAAGACAACCAAATTCGAGGCTCTCAAGAACAGCACGCACCAGTACTATCCGCTGCTGTTCACCATGTTCTGGGTGGAACATCAGATTTATCACCATCTGACGGACGAACTACTGTTCAGCCTGCCTGCCGAACGAACGAGCGACCTGAAGCCGGGCAAGCTTACCCCCGAGCTGGAGAAGGAATTCTCCAGCCGCGAGATCGACATTCCCAGGAAATCGCGGGTCCACGTTGTGGAGCCGGACCGGCGCTGGCTGATCGCACCGATCAAGGGCAAGGGTTTCCACGACCCGGAAGCCCGCACACCCCGAGAAGGGTTTGGGGTGCGGTTGGAGGATGGCCGGCTAAACGTCTACAGCAGCGACCCGGCGATCTTCGAGGAAGCAGGGGAGGCCTGGGTCCACCACTCAGTCTGCGCGGTGTTGCACGCCATTACTGCGGTAATCATGCTGTTGCTCTTACAGCGGTTGGGGGTGAACGTCTGGGTAGCGTGGGTGGTGGCGGCGTTGTTCGCCGTTCACCCGATGAACGTAGCCACGGTGGCCTGGGCTACTGAGCGGAAGAATATCCTGTCTTTGCTGTTCTACATGCTGGCGGTGATGTGCTATCTGCGTCACCGGCGGACCGGCAGTTGGCTTGTTTACCTGGGCACTTTCATATTCTTCCAGGCGGCTTTGTTCAGCAAGACCGTCGCGTTGACCTTGCCGTTTGTGCTTTTCCTGACCGACTTTTTGCTTGACCGGCGCTGGAGCCTGGGGCGGCTGATGCTTCGCGGGGCGCCTTTGCTGGTGATTGCGATCATAGCGTTGCTGCCGACACTGACCATGAAGGACGGGTGGGACTGGCGGCATACGCTTGGCATTATTCTGCCCATGGTGGTGTGCGGGATCGGGGCAGCTTTCGCCGATCAGCAACTAAGCCGGCGTTTAAGCGTAAAGAGCTTTTTCGGATTGGTTCCGACCGCCGTCATGTTTGTCGTTGCCCTGGGGGCCACGCTGCTGTTGGGCGAGCGGTGGGACGCTGGGGCAATCGCGGTGCGTTTTGCGCCGCTGTGGGTGATTGTGGCTTTGATTTTCGTGATCGACCGGGTCAGCGGCGGGCGGCTGGACATTCAGAGTCTGTTGCGTCTGGCACCGTTGCTGGTGATGCTGGTCCTCTCGGCGGACACCACCATGCACATGGAGGATCGGGCCAGAACGGTCCCACTGGAGGGTTTCGGTCAGCGGCCTTTCGTGGCGGCGGCTTCGGTTTGGTGGTATGTGTTGAAGCTGATCGTGCCCATCTTCCAGTTGCCCATCAACGAGTTGTGGAACCCATTCCCGTTCGACCACACCCGTTGGAGGCCTGGGGGCGAGGCGATCTGGTGGGTTCCGGTGTTTGGGGTTTTGCTTGCGGGGTGGGCGTTGTTCCGTTGGCGCAAGAAGCTGCCGCCGCTTTTCTATTGGGGGCTGGGGTTCTACCTGGTGACGCAACTGCCCATGATGGGCTGGAAGAACATCAATTTCTTCCAGTTTGCCTTTGTGGCAGAGCACTACGCCTACAATGCCAGCATTGGCGTTTTCCTGATGTTTGCGGTTTCGTTGGACCTGTTGCGGAGGTGGCTTGGGGGTTCGAGAGGCACGTTGATTGTGACCGGGGTGGTGTGTGCCGCGTTGGCGGCTTACGGTGCCAAGACGGTGGTCTACTCCGAGACGTGGAAGTCGGCTGAGACGTTCTGGCTAACCACCCTTGAGGGGAACCCGAGATGCTGGGCGGGATGGTACAACCTGGGGAACAAGTACCGACGGGCTGTGACCACCTCCAACGAAGAGGGCAAGCGCGAAGACGCCAAGCGGCAGAGACAAAAAGCCATCGAGTTCTACAAGAAGGCGATCGAGCACCATCCCAGGCTGACTCTTGCCTACCGCCAGCTTATTTCACTGTTGGTCAATGAAAAGCGGTATCCCGAAGCCAGAGAATACTGTGACAAGGTTCAGCCGATCATGCCTTACCTGGCCTATCTGTACCGTGGCGTGATGGATGAGCGGGAAAAGCAATGGGAAGACGGTGCCAAGCAATACAAGCAGGCGGCCCGATGGGCCACCACCATAGATGAGCGGAAGGACGTGATGCGTGGGGCCGGTCGGTGCCTGAAATGGGCCCAGCAGTGGCAAGAAGCGGTCGAGATTTACCAGCAACTCCTCGAGCTTCAGCCCAAGGGTAGTTTTGTGATCCACTACAGCCTGGGGTTCTGCTATTACCACATGGCGGAGCTGAAGCCGGCTGAGGTGGAATTCCGCAAAGCTCTGAAGTTCCGGCCCAACGATGCCAAGACCAGGAAATACCTCGAACTGGTCGAAAATCGATCAGTACCGCGACCGTAAGGG
>JAGLWJ010000429.1 GCA_023133475.1 Phycisphaerae bacterium
CATAATCGTCCAGGTCCACGTCACCATCGCCATCGAAGTCCCCGGCTCGCAATACCGTCTTGGAGAAACCAACCACAAAGTCCCCGCCGGCCACACCATCTCCCGATGGGAAAGTGTAACCGTCGAACTCACCATCCAACGGGTTTCGGACATCGTCTGTGATCGTGTCCGCCAGCACCAATCGGTATGCCTCACCTTCGTTGAGATCACTTGCCACAACGGTCAGCGTGTGCGTCGGAAGGTGGTAGCCAAGGGAATCCAGCGGCATGGTATTGTCACCACTATCCAGGATGGCTACGTCGATCCACGAAACCTGCACGTTCTCGGTGAAGACCGCGGTCAACTCCGCGTCCCAGATTCCGGTCTCACCCCCAAGATCGGCGTAACTGAACGACGCCACCCGCGGCGCGTCAATGTCACCACCGGGAGGCCCCACGCAAACCTGGAACGTCTGCACGTCCATACTGATGTCGTCATGAACCTCGATCTTGACAACGTAGGAACCCGGTGCGCCGGGTATCCAGGAAATGCAACCGGTGTCGCTGTCAATCTCAAGCCCATCCGGGCCGGACCGCTTCGACCACACCAGTGGCCCCGTTCCGGCGGCTGACGCGCAGCCGTCCTCGTCGTATTCATAGGGAAGCCCGAACTCCGCTGCCGGATTCGCCGTCGAGGTGATGACCGGGCTTTGGGTCCCCGGGGTCACCAGCTCGCTTTCCCACGGATCGCAGTCCACCAGGGTTGACACGGCGCAGCCGTCGCCCGTCCACTCCCCGGACGGCCCCGACGAATCGCCCCACCAGTTATACCTGCCATCGACCTGCACCGTCCCGGCATTGTAGATGCCGTAGTTGTTCGATGTCAGCAGATTGCACTTGTGAACGTTGACCAGCGCATCCCCTTCGACCCGAACCGCCGCATCCGAGCAATCCACGAAGGTGCTAAACAGAATCACCACATCAGACGTGCCCGCGACGTAAACGCCTCTGCTACATGGAGCAATCCAGTTATTGCGCACCATGACCTGTGCGTCCGGGCCGGTGTTGACGTAAATGACTCTGTCGTAGGCATACTCCATTATGCAGTCCCGCATCGTCACCACAGCGTCATTCGACACCCACATCATCTGCGTGTCGTAGTAGCCGGATTGGTATGTACGCCCCAACCCTCCATACCGTATGACCGCGTCGTGAAGCACGTTATCCGAGCCGGTGTACCGGATCGCCCCCCAATTGCCTGTACCCGGCGAACTCGCATCCCCGTCGCCGCTCGTATCACCCCCATAGCTGTCGTCACGGCTGCTGGTGAACACCACCTGCTCACTGGGCGTGCTTTGCAGGCTCAAAATACCTTGCACGATCAAGTCGTGCCGATACCGATCGTCATGGTAGCCACCGGTATCCACCGCCTGGAATTTCACCACTATCCCCGGGCCGATCGTGAGCATCACATTCACGGGGACGGTTACATCCGCCACAACCAGGTAGGGAACCCCCGGCACATCCTCCCACACGACATCGTGCGTCAGCGTGCCGCTTACCACAATGGCGTCATAACTGTTATTCACAAGTGTGTTGGAATCGTAAACCGGATCGCTGATTCCCTGGTAGATCGGGTATGTGCTGCGCGTGATCGTGTTGTTCGTCAGCGTGGCATCGCAGTTGCCCTCGACCAACACCGCCGTCCGGTATGCCTGATCAATCTCGCAGTCCTGGATCGTTACCAAAGCCCCACTCTTGACCCACACCATCTGCGTGTCGTAGTAGCTGGACTGGTATGTGCGACCCAACCCTCCATATCGTATGACCGCATCATGAAGCACGTTAGCGGAGTCGGCGTAGTACCGGATTGCCCCCCAATTGCCCTTGCCCGGCAAACTCGCATCCCCGTCCCCGTTCGTATCTCCTCCGTAGGCGTCATCACGGATGCTGGTGAACACCACCCGCTGGCTGGGGGTGCTTTGCAGGTTCAAAATCCCCTGCACGATCACATCGTGCCGATACCGGTCGTCATGATAGCCCCCGGTATCCACCGCCTCGAATTTCACCACCACCCCGGGATCAATCGTCAGCGTCACATCCACGGGGATGGTTACGTCCGCCGCAAGCATGTAGGGAACAGCCGTCGGCACCTCTTCCCAGACCACGTCGCCTGTCAAAACGCCGCCAACGACGATAGCGTTATAAACATTACCCGTGATCGTATTGAAACCGTAAACCGGATCGCTGATTCCCTGGTAGATCGGGTATGTGCTGTGTGTAATTGTGTTGTCCATCAGCGTGGCATCGGAGCCGGCTTCGATCAACACCGCCGTTCGGTATGCCTGGTCGATCTCGCAGTCCTGGATCGTCACACTGGCCCCACTCTTGATCCACACCATCTGCATGTCGTAGTAACCGGACTGGTATGTGCGCCCCAACCCTCCATACCGGATGACCGCATCGTGAAGCACGTTGGGGGCGCCACCTTGATACTGGATCGCTCCCCAATTGCCCTTACCCGGCGAACTTGCATCCCCGTCCCCGTTCGTATCGCCCCCGTAAATGTCATCACGGCTGCTCGTAAACACAATCGGCGACCCCGAGGTGCCCAGCAGGTTCAAAGTTCCCTGCACGATCACGTCGTGCCGATAGCGGTCGTCATGATAGCCCCCGGTATCCACCGCCTCGAACTTCACCACCACCCCGGGATCGAGCGTCAGCGTCATGTCCGCGGGGATGGTCACGTCCGCCGCAACCAGGTAGGGAACTTCCGGCACGTTCTCCCAGAGAACATCGCCCGTCAAAGTGCCGCCCACCACGATGGCGTTATAAACGTTATCCGTGACTGTATTGGGGCCGTAAACCGGGTCGCTGACCCCCTGGTAGATCGGGTACGTGCTGTGCGTGATCGTATTGCCAGTCAGCGTGGCATCGGAGCCGACTTCGAGCAACACCGCCGTCCGGTACGCCTGACCGATCTCGCAGTCCTGGATCGCCACCGAAGCCCCGCTCTTGACCCACACCATCTGCGTGTCGTAACGCGAGCCGTAGCGACTATAGCCCACACCGCCGTAACGAATCACCGCATCATGCAGCACATTGGCAGCGCTGCCCTGATAGCGAATCGCCCCCCAGTTTTCTCGCCCGGGGGAACTGGCATCCCCATCGCCGTTGGTGTCACCACCATACGCATCGTCTCGGCTACTGGTGAAGACCACCCTCTCAGCCGCCGTGCTTCGCAGGTCCAACGTGCCGCTTACGAACAAATCGTGCCGGTAATAGTAGGAACTCGATCCGCTGTTCGTGTCCACCGCCTGGAACTTTACCACCACCCCCGGATCGATCGTCAGCGTTACATCCACGGGAATGGTCACATCCGCCGCAACCAGGTAGGGAACCGTCGGCACCTCCTCCCAGAGCACGTCGCCCGTCAAAGTACCGCCGACTACAATAGCGTTAAAAGTGTTATCCGTGATCGTATTGAAACCGTAAACCGGGTCACTGACCCCCTGGTAGATCGGGTATGTGCTGTATGTGATCGTGTTGTCCATCAGCGTGGCATCGGAGCCGGCTTCGAGCAACACCGCTGTTTGGTACGCCTGCTCGATCTCGCAATCCTGGATCGTCACCGAAGCCCCACTCTTGACCCACACCATCTGCGTGTCGTAACGCGAGCCGTAGCGACTATAGCCCACACCGCCGTAACGAATCACCGCATCATGCAGCACATTGGCAGCGCTACCCTGATAGCGAATCGCCCCCCAGTTCTCTCGCCCGGGGGAACTGGCATCTCCATCGCCGTTGGTGTCACCACCATACGCATCGTCCCGGCTGCTGGTGAAGATCACCTTCTCAGCCGCCGTGCTTCGCAAGTCCAACGTACCGCTCACGAACAAATCGTGCCGGTAATAGTAGGAACTCGATCCGCTGTTCGTGTCCACTGCCTGGAACTTCACCACCACCCCGGGATCGATCGTCAGTGTCACATCCACGGGGATGGTCACGTCCGCCGCAAGCATGTAGGGAACCGTCGGCACCTCTTCCCAGAGCACGTCGCCAGTCAAAGTGCCGCCGACTACAATAGCGTTAAAAGTGTTATCCGTGATCGTATTGAAACCGTAAACCGGGTCGCTGATCCCCTGGTAGATCGGGTACGTGCTATGCGTGATCGTATTGCCCGTCAGCGTGACATCGGAGCCGGCTTCGATCAACACCGCCTTTTGGTACGCCTGACCGATCTCGCAGTCCTGGATCGTCACCGGAGCCCCGCTCTTGATCCACACCATCTGCGTGTCGTAACGCGAGCCGTAGCGACTATAGCCCACACCGCCGTAACGAATCACCGCATCATGCAGCACATTGGCGGCGCTGCCCTGATAGCGAATCGCCCCCCAGTTCTCTCGCCCGGGGGAACTGGCATCTCCATCGCCGTTGGTGTCACCACCATACGCATCGTCTCGGCTACTGGTGAAGACCACCTTCTCAGCCGCCGTGCTTCGCAAATCCAACGTGCCGTTCACGAACAAATCGTGCCGGTAATAGTAGGAACTCGATCCGCTGTTCGTATCCACCGCCTGGAACTTCACCACCACCCCGGGATCGATCGTCAGCACCATCCCCTCCGGAATCGTCACATCGTTTAGAACCAGATAAGCAAGCTCTTGCACCTTCTCCCACACGACGTCACCCACCAGGGTCCCCTGCACCGCAATCGCCTGGTACCCGTTGCCCGCAAATGTGTTCCCGCTGTAGGCCAGGTCTTGATTGCCCTGATAAACCGGGTACGTATTATCGGTAAACGTGTTGTCTGTCAGGTTCCAGATCGTGGGGCTGGTCTGATACACCCCCCACGTGTTGGAACTGAATGTATTTGCGTTCACCTCCATCACATCAACGGTTGTCACATACACGCCATAGTTATTCCCGGCGAAGATGTTCCCAGCCAGGTTCACCGTCACCGCATTCTCCACGTAGACGCCTTGTTGGCTGGTGTTGGCGATTGTGCTGCCGTTGATGGTCAGGTTGCTGTACTCGTCGGACACCCGCACACCCCGGTAAGACGATTCCTCGATCACACTGTCCTCGATCGTCAGGCTGGCTGACCCATAGACATCCACCATGTTCGTATTGCTTCGGCCGCCGTAGCGGATCAGCGTCTCGTGCAGCGTGTTCAATCTCGGCGTCCGGAACCGGATCGTCCCCCAATCGCCCCGCGCCCCGTTGCTCGCTCCGTCGCCGTTGGTGTCACCTCCGTACAGGTCGTCCCGGTAACTGGTGAACACCACCTTGGACCCCGCCGTTCCCTGGACGTCGATGTCACCATCTACGAACAGGTCCACGTCGCCCGTTTGGAATTTCACCACGGTGCCGGCCTGGATTGCCAGGATGAGCCCTTCAGGAACCGTGACATCGGCGGTGACAATGTGGACTTCGCCCGAGTGCCAGGTCTCGTCGTCAGCCAGCATCCCACTATGATTCTGCGCCGACAGCATTGCCGGGCGAGTGACAAAGCTGAACGTGTATGGGCCAGGCAACGGCCTCCCAGCCTCGCCGCAAATGCCGGTCGTCAGCGTCACGGCAATGGATTCCTCAAAGGCAAAGTCGCTCTGCGGATAGATCGTAAGTATCTTTAACGAACCATCCAGCGTGAAGACACAAGTATGGTCACCGCTCGTGTCGCCGACTACACTGACCGTGATCTCGTTTATGGTGGTGATGTCCATCGGCTGGTCGAAGGTTACGTACAGGTCCGTGGTGGGGTCCACCTGAGGCCCACCATCGACCGGAACGGTTCTGGTAATTTGGGGATGGAATCCCGCAGCTTCGCCCTGCACTTCAACTTGAACCGTGTGCACCGCATCGCCCATGCCGTGGTTGATGCCGGATGCCGTCAGCACGAGGTCATAAGTGCCCCCCTCTTCCGGCGCGACCATGCCGGCAAACTCGACCTGCTTGCTGCTGCCGCTACCGATGACATTGCCGAGGGATTGGGTGACGCCGATCTCCCCGCCAAACTCCGCATCGCCGGTCAACTCGACCGTAATGCCGGCTGCGGTCAGCCCGTTAACGTTGGTGATCGTTGCGCTCACCGAAAACGTCTCCCCGGGCGCAACCTCGATCGTAGCCGGTGCCTCCAGAGAGATTGAGGGGGAATACGGATCGACCTGGTAGGCTATGGCGACGATCGTGTATCGCTGGAACTCGAACGGGTCGAGCAATTCGTTCCACTCCGCCCCGCTCACCGTGGCGGTCCACTCGCCCGTCCCATAAGCTGACGGGGTGTTCACCACGATTTTCTCCAGCGGGCTTTCCGTGGTCACCCCGGCGGGCAGGGTGAAAGTGAACTCCGTCCCATCCGGAGCCATCAGCGTCAAATCCAGATCGTCTTTGAGCGCATCTCCGTCGTTCTCCTCGCCTTCGTCGTCCTCGTAGCTCATCACCACCACCAGCCGCCGCACTCCACTGCTCAGGTAGAAGTTCCATTCCTGGCTGTTGGCTGTCGTCTCCACGACACCGCCATGGCCCCAAAGGAGCATGAACTTCTCCGAGGGAATGTCGAACAGGGTATGGTAAGCATCGACCAGCCCGTAGCCGGTGTCCGTGTTGGCATAGCCGTTCACCGGGTTGGTCCCATAATCGTGGAGGGGGATGGCGTTGGCCACCAGCAGAGCCTTGATGTCACGCGGGACCAAACCGTCATCGTAAGGGAATTCGTAGCCGTAAGCCTGATACAGCATCGCCGCAATACCGGTGACATGCGGGGCAGCCATACTCGTGCCTGCCTGGCGGGTGTAGAAGCTCTCCGGCGGATTCAGGCCCCAGCGGGAATCCACACTATCCAGCCAAGCTCCGTTGGTCTGAGCGTTGCAAGTTACAACACCGTAATCGTGGTCGGACCACACGCAATCGCCCGTATACTGCCCGGCATCCCCACCAGGAGCCACAACATCAGGCTTGAGTCGCCCGTCGTCAGCGGTCGGGCCACGGCTGCTGTAGCACGGGACTCTGCCGATGCCCCCGCTGTCCCCGTCGTTGGTGTACGAAACCGCTCCCACAGTGATCACATTTTTGCCGACCCCAGGCTCGGTAACTGTGCCCTCACCATCCCCCTCGTTCCCGGCGGAGAAGATTAGCGTCAAGGCTTCGTTGTCAGCATAGGCGTCGGCAAGGGCAGCCGCACTGTCATAGCCGAAGTTCCAGGGATTGTCGGGAGGAGCATCGAGCCGCGTCCCCCACGAGTTGTTGACCAGAAAGACCTCCTGGCCCAAAAACTGATCGAAAGCGTCACCGAGATCGTAACCCCAGATGTTGCTCCCAAAATCGACTTCGTGCCCCTTGGCGACATACAGCGAAGCCCCCGGTGCGACACCCCTGCCGGCGGGCAGCCGAACACCCCGCCCGCCGATAACACCAGCCACTCGCGTACCATGCCCATCAGTATCCGGGGCGGTGTCCTGCCCGGTCTCCTGATCGTACTGCCACATGATGGCATCGCCGAAATCATCATGATCGGACCATATACCCGTATCCAGCACGCCAACGCGCACACCGCTGCCATCGTAGAGAAGGTGAGCCTGCGGAGCGCTGACCAACTCACGGCTGTCTGCCGGCGAGTAGCCCAGCTCAGGCCCATCGTGCGTCCCGGCATGCTTAGCCAGCTCCACCTGCCGCACCCACGTAAGCCGCGCCGTCGAAAGCAACGCATCGGGCGAAGCCTCCACCACATAAACATTGGCTACCGGATCATGCCGAACCGCATTAGCTCCCAGGGAACCCAGAACATCGCCACGATCCGCGTCCGCCTTCGCCAGAGGCCAGACATAGAACGAAACCACCGAGTTTGCCCCGCGTCCCATAACCGCTGCCCGGTCGCGGTTGGAGACCTTGTGCTCTTCGATGAACAGGCCCATCCAGTGCACCAAAGGCAATGCCGCCAGTTGCTCCACGGCATCAGCCGGCACCTCAATCACCGAGACCAGGTTGCCGGCTGAGAAATGCGGGACAACGCCCAAGTCCAGCATCTGGGCAACTTCTTCCGGACTGGGATTGCGCTTGAACTGCACCGCGCAAACCGCCGCCGCCGCACGCCCGGGGCGGTCAAGCCATCCTCTCAAACCCGGGCTCAGACCCGCAGGAGCCGCAAAACGCACCGCACCCAGCACCACCTCCGGCAGCGAATCGCCGAGGGCAGAGGGTGCGCACACCGGCTCCACCGCGCACGAGCTTAGCCGCTCTCGGATTGCCCGGGCTGATTCCCGTGGCGCAATCACGCCCAACTCAGCCGAGAACCGCTCTGCTTCGGCAAGGGTAGGGGGATACACCACCCGAATCGCAGCCTCGAGCGTTTCCGGTTCAGGCCCCTGGCCATATGCGGAGCACGCCGCCACCACGCTGAGAACACCGGCGATTCCTGCAATAATACGACAAGTTGGGCACATCGTTTGAGCCTCCTCTGGGGCTTGGCAAAACACAACTAGTGCTCTATCGCCCATGAACTGATAGTTGGGTGGCCCATGGCTTTAGCCGTGGGGGGACGCGAATCCATGATGCGATTCGCGTTCCCCACCGCTAAAGCGGTGGGCCACCCAGGCGTCGGTGATCCATCGAATCAATCGCGACAGAGCACCAAGGGGCCACCGTCAGCCGATGGTTGATCACCCAGTCAATGAGAAACCCCGTCTGAATTGAGGTGTCCACCCCTCACCGCTTCGACGTCGCTGGAAAAGATACGGACCGACCATCGACGGGCAGATCAAGACTGGCCAATCGTGATAATGCATATATACCACATTTACCTATCCTATTGCAAGCGTGGATGCAGGGTGGGTTTCGTGGCGGCAGGCTGGTTCACCGCTGAGGGGCGAGAAGCCAGATTTGGCAGTATTGTGGGATGCGAGTATTCTGCTGAGGAGGACATCTTTATTCCCCTACCCTTTTGCGGAGTTGGAATATGAGCGTGGCAGGCCCACCGTCAATTTTGGAA
>JAGLWJ010000043.1 GCA_023133475.1 Phycisphaerae bacterium
CTTTGGCGAATTCGCCGGATGTAACTTCCGACAGTATTTTTTTCATTTCAGCTTTGCTTTGTTCACCGACAATTCTCTGCCCACGGGTCAGGTCGCCGTACTCGGCGGTGTTGGAGATGCGGGCTCGCATACCGCTCAGGCCTGCTTCGTAGATCAAATCGACAGTCTGCTTCAGCTCGTGAACGCATTCGAGGTAGGCGAACTCCGGCTTGTATCCGGCTTCGACCAGCGTCTCGAAGGCGGCTTTCATCAGGGCGGTGACCCCACCGCACAGCACCGTCTGCTCGCCGAACAGATCGGTTTCAGCCTCGGCGGCGAAGGTGGTCTCGACCACACCAGCCTGAGTCGCACCGATGCCCACCGCCCATGCCAAAGCGGTGGCCAACGCCTGGCTGCTATAGTCCCGCTCCACCGCCACCAACGAAGGCAACCCCTTGCCCTCGACATAGAGCGAGCGCAACAGCACACCAGGTCCTTTGGGGGCGACCATGATTACATCCACGCCCTCGGGAGGGTCGATCAGGCCGAAGCGAATGTTGAAACCGTGGACGAACCCAAGGGTATTGCCCGGTTGCAACGCGGAGGCAATTGATTCGGTGTAGATCGCCGCGGCGGTCTCGTCCGGGAGAGCCATAATCAGCAGGTCAGCCGACTCGGCGGCGGTGCCCACCGGGACCGACTCGAATCCGTCATCCACCGCTCGCTCGAAGTTTGCTCCCGGACGCTGCCCTACCGTCACTCGCAAGCCCGAATCTCGCAGGTTCAGGGCGTGGGCCCGACCCTGGTTGCCGTAGCCGATAACCCCGATGGTGCGATCCTTCAAAAGGTCCACACTTGCGTCGCCTGCCCGATAGATCCTCAAAGCCATGCCCGACTCCCGATTATAGATGGATGTGTGATAGAGACCACGCGTCACAAAACCCACGGCACACCGCAAACGAAAGTCTACCTCAGAACCGCTTCCCAGCACAGCGAAACGGGAAGAATGGGGAAAATGGAAAATGGAAAATTGAAAATGGGGGATGCGTGTCTTGTCCTGGACAAGACATCCATTTTTCATTTCCCATTTCCCTCCGTGCTCCGCGGTGAATTAGATGCGATTGCCCCCCAAAATGTAGTGTCCCCTTTTCCCGGTGGTTTGCTTTTCGGGCTCACGTGCCTACCATGGCGTGGTTTTCCGTAGTCGGGGGGCCGGCTGGGCGAACCATGCCGCCGGCGGCTGGTGTGGTCTTGGCGGCGTTGGCCCCAGGTGCCCTGGGTTACAAACGATGCTCTGGACCCTGCAACTTTACATATTCCGTGAGATGGGCAAAACCTTCCTGCTCACCGCCGTAGGGCTGATGGTGATCCTCGGGCTGGGCGGCGGGATTCTGAATATGATCGAGCTGGACCAGGTGACCGCCTGGCAGATGATCAAGCTGATGGGCCTGATCCTGCCCGTGTCGCTGGCTTTGACCCTGCCGATCGCCGCCCTGTTCAGTGCCGCCACGGCGTATGGGCGGCTCAGCGCCGACAACGAGTTCGTCGCCTGTCGTAGCGGAGGTGTGAACATTCTGCGGCTGTTCACTCCCGCAGTGCTCATCAGTCTCGTCTCGGCAGCCACCACCTTCGCCTTTATCAACTTCTTCATCCCCGGTTTGATCAAAAACCTCGATTATCTGATCCGACGCGACTTGGAGCAGCTCGTGGTCCTGGGCCTGAACAAACCAGGCGGGTTCTCGCTGGGCAAGGATCGTTTTCGCTGCTTCGCCGAAGACTGTAGTGTTCAAGTTGATCCGGATGATCCCACCAATAAATGGGTGCAACTGAAAGGTGTCACCTTCGTGGAGACCGATGGCGAGGAATGGAAGCGGTCCGGGTCGGCTGAGCAGGTGGTGTTGTCATTCGACCGAAAGCTGGAGGCTCCCGCCGTCACGGCGGACATGTACGGCATAAGCTTCATCGACCACCAGAAGCATGATTCGGTGGAACTCGAGGATCACCAGCGGCTGGGGCCTTATACGCTTCCGCGCCATCTCCGCCTCAAGGTGAAGTGGCTGGATTTGAGCGAGTTGGTCTATTATCGCAAGCATTCCGGCGAGTGGCCTAAGGTGCAGGATCAACTCGCCCGGATCCGTGTTCTGGTTTGCGGTCTGCGGTTCTACGACCGTGTCCTTGACGAGTTGGCAAACAGCAGCCGAATCCGGTGCGGCGACGAAAGCGTCTGGTTTGAGATACAGGCGGATAGTTACTGGCAGGACCCCGGCGACGGTCGAGTGCACTTCCAGGGCAATGTGGTGGTCGAGGAGACCTCCGCCAAGGGCGTGCGGGCCATCACCGGGGACCGAGCAGTGCTCATCGCCGAGGAGGGGCGCACCCCTGCCGAGGCCCACGCCTATATCGAGTTGTTTGACAATGTGACTTTGTCCGACCCTGCCGATCCCGGCACGAGCATCAGGAAAGTGCGTGTGAAGCTCGATCCGTTCCCCATCGACTCAGCCATCATCGACGAGGTGATGGCGACCTCGGGCGAGGAATTGCTGAGCGACCCGGAGCTTTTCCCCCCCAGCTCCACGGCAGCGAGGAAGCTGAACGACGTAGTGGAGGAGCGTGACAAGTTTCTCCGCAAGATCGACGGTGTGCTGCATTCGCGGTTTGCTTTTAGCGCCAGTGTGCTGGTGTTGGTGACTCTGGCGGCGGCTTTGGGGATTATTTTCCGCGGTGCGCACTTGCTGACCGCGTTCGGCATTGCGTTTGTGCCGACCGTTTTCGTGATCGTGACCATCATTGCCGGCCGGCAGATGGCGGAGAAGCCCGGTACGGGCACCTTGGGGTTGGTGATCCTCTGGGCTGGTATCATGGGGGTTGCCGTGTTGGACTGGTGGGTTCTTTTTAGAGTGCTGCGGCGCTGAGTTGGCCGACTCGATATGTTGCTGGATCGTTACATCCTTCGCTCGCTGGCGGTGAACTACCTGATCGCCCTGGCTACGATGATGAGCCTGTACGTGGTGCTCGATTTGTTCGTCAACATGGACGAGTTCACCGAAGACGCCGCCCCCACAGGTGTGGTGATCGCGGGCATCCTGAGCTATTATGGGAACAACCTCTTCCTGTATTTTGCCCAGCTTTCGGGCGTGATTACATTGTTTGCTTGTATGGCTTCGATTGCCCGCCTGCGGCGTCAGAACGAGATGGTGGCCATCCTGTCCTCGGGTGTCAGCCTTTATCGTGTGGCGGCGCCGGTCATTGCTTTTGGTCTGCTCACCAGCACTCTGTGGTTCGTCGATACCGAGCTGATTATCCCCGGTGTAGCTCATAAGTTGGCCCGGCGTCATGATGATGCGCTGGGGCGTAAGACCCATGGGGTCTGGTTTCTGCAGGATAGAGACAACGCCTTGCTGTCTGCCCAGAAGTTCGATCCCTCGACGCGGACGATGAAACGAATGCTGGTCATTTATCGTGAAGAAGGCGGCTCTGCCGTACGGGTGCTCCAGGCGGAGGAAGCCCGCTGGAAAGCCGACGAAGGCTATGCCGCCAGCGGGTTCTGGGAACTCCAGCGCGGCTTGGTGCAAACCCGCCCGCTCGACCACCAACCGAGCCTGGGGCCGCGGCGGGGCATACACGAAGAGCCGGTCAGTCGTTATGAAAGCAATCTCAACCCCGAGGCGATTCAGTTGCGGCAGTCCTCGCAGTGGGTGCAGTTCCTCAGTTCGACACAACTGGACCGGTTGGTGGACAAGGGCGAGCTGGACGCCGCGCGCATTGCCCACATCAAACACAGCCGCTTCGCCACGCCGATCGTTAATTTGCTCTTGTTGCTGCTCGGGTTGCCGTTCATGCTGGGTATCACCTCGGGCAACATCTTGAGCGACGGGGCACGTTGTCTGGCGGTTTGCGGGGCGTGTTTCCTGATTTCTTTTGCCGGGCAGAACTTGAGCATGCCGAGTCCCCTGGCAGCTTTGCCCAGTTGGTTGCCCATCTTCCTGTTCGCCCCAGTCGTCGTGGTGCTGCTCGACCGGATCAAAACCTGACCGCTACGCAATGATTGCAGGGCGCAACAAACAGCGGCTTACATCCATTCCGGACGCAAGCCGCCATGCCTTCCCCTTTTGTCGGGGCTTCCGAGCGAACGCTACGGAGCCCCAACTGCCTCCTCCTCCTGCAAAAACGCTTCCTTCCCCTCCCGAAGGCACAGCCTTCCTCCTCCACCACTCACTATGGGGCAAATACCGTACCGCTCAGCGAAATTTTACGATCATGTCACTCCAAAACGCGACAATTGACTATTACACCGAATCTTACAGAATCAAAGTGAAAATGGGATACATGACCACATCATGTACGGATGTATGGGAAGTGGTGCCCAAACGCAACACAGTCTTGCCGACCTGGAAAGTCACAGGTTTGTAACAACAACCGCAGACCGGCGTTACGATCAACAAGAGGGCCAATCCACCGGTGGTCACTCGGCTCCGCCATGTTTACCCTGAGCAACACTCTTCGCTCGAAGGTGTGGCCGTTAGCCCGCATTTTTCACACCGCAGAGAGCGCGGAGATCGCAGAGTATTTCCTGGAAAGAAGTTACCGCTAAATTAAGTCGTGTCGGGTTTTGACAGTGTGTTTATTGTCTGTTCAACGCTAATTGCGTGCTCCGCGGTGAAATATCCAGGTTAGCCCACATTACAACAGAGTGTAATCAAAAATCCTTCAGTTTTCAGCACGCGGCTGAAGAGTTACCACCAGACGAACAAACTCGTCTCCCCGTGCTTCGTAGTTTGCGAACTGGTCGAAGCTGGGGCACCCGGGCGAAAAGAGGACTATGCCATCGCCGGCTGCTCGACGGTAGGCCTTTGCAACCGCCCTGTCGAGACTGTCAACCGCCGTTCCGCCAAGCATCGCGGCGAGCGCCTCGGCGTTTTCGCCGGTGCAGATGGCATGCTCGATCTTCCGGGGCCGCAAAGCCAATACCGGCTCCCAGGATGCCCCAAGCTCCTGCCCGCCCACGATCAAAACAACAGCCCGATCGAACGAGCCCAAGGCTGCCGCTACAGCTTCGGGGCTGGTGGCTTTGGAGTCGTTGTAGTAGTCCACACCGCCGACCCGTCTGACGAGTTGGAGGCGATGCGGCAATCCGGCGAAGTCAGCCAATGCCGCCACCACCGTGTCGCGTCGCACACCCAGCAAATCCGCCACCCGTGCCGCCAGGGCTGCGTTGCGGTGGTTGTGCTCGCCGAGAACTGTCAAGTGCAGGTCATCAGCCTGGCCGGCTACGAATAGCTGCGCCCCCGTTTTGCCGGTGATTTGCGTCACCGATTCCCACAGCAAGCGGTCCCGCGACCCCAACACTATACTGTCGCCGGCTCGCTGATAGCGGCAGATGTTCAACTTGCACGCCAGGTAATTGTCGAACGAACCGTGACGATCCAGATGCTTGGCTGACACGTTGGTGATGACAGCCATCGGCGGGCTTTGCTTCAATGCCCCGAGGTCCTCGAGCTGAAAGCTCGACAACTCGAGCACGACAAGATCGCCCTTTCCGATTGCCTCCAGTTCCCCGAGCAATGAGCGTCCGATATTGCCGCCCAACCAGGGCTTCCCGCATCCCAACTCCCCTCTCTCTGCTGCTGCCTGGAGGGCCTGATAAAGCATGGCGCAGGTGGTGCTCTTGCCCACGGTGCCGGTCACCCCCACGATCCTGCCGGGGCAGCGTTCGACAAAGAGGTTCATTTCGCTGGTGATGGGGATGCCCCGCCGTCGGGCCTGGCTCACGAACTCGGACTTGGCTTTGTCCACTGCCGGGCTGACCACCAACAGGTTTGCCCCCTCCAAATCCGCCGCGTCATGCCCGCCGCATCGAAACCGAATGCTCATCCCCGCAAGCCTGGAGATGGGCTCAGCCAGCGCGGATTCGTCGGCCCAATCCGTAACGGTCACCTCCGCCCCCGCCTTAGCCAGCCATTGCGAGGCCCCGACCCCGCCTCCGAAGCGGCCTAGCCCCATCACAACCACACGTTGGTTTGCAAATTCGCCGGTCAAAGTCCTATCCAAGTCCAGTCTGTGGTCTGTAGGGTGGGTGGAGCCCGCCGCAGGCGGGCGCAACCCACCAAACCGAGTTCCGAGTTGAGTTCCTCTTGCCTCTTCTCAGTCTGTGTGGTGGGTTGCGCTTCGCTCCGCGAAGCTCCACCCACCCTACGTGGTGAAATACCTTGGCTATTTCTGCCCGGCGGGTGAGGCTGCCTTTCTCGTCGCGTTGCGCACGGTTGCCATCCTGCACGCCAGCGTGATGGCGGCTTTCATGCTGCCCGGGTCCGCCAAATTCTGGCCCACAATGTCGAACGCCGTGCCGTGGTCAACGCTGGTGCGGATAATCGGCAGCCCAAGGGTGACATTGACCGCCTCGTTGAACGCCAAAAGCTTCACCGGGATCAGCCCCTGATCGTGGTACATGGCAACGACCCCGTCATACTTGCCGAGCCGATTGGGGCAGAACAAGGTGTCCGCCGGGAAAGGGCCTTCGACCTCGATGCCGGCTTCGCCCGCCATCAGCATCGCCGGTTTGATGATGCGTGTTTCCTCGTCACCGAATCGCCCTTCCTCGCCGGCATGCGGATTCAGGCCTGCCACCGCAATCTTGGGGTTTTCGATCCCGAACCAGTTCACCAGGGCGTGGTGCAACAGATCGATAGGCTGAAATACGTGCCCGATGGTGAAGACGTTTGGGATTGCGCTTATGGCAACATGTGTACTGGCCAGCGCGATCCGCAATCGGCCGGCGACGAACGCCATGGTCACCCGCCGGGTATCACACGCCTGAGCCAGCCACTCGGTATGCCCCGGGTTCTTGCACCCTGCCATCTTCCAACTCACCTTGTGTATAGGCCCGGTGACGATCGCGTCGATGCGTTGGTCGGTGGCTGCCGACTGGGCTTCCGCCAGGAACCGCAACGAGGCATATCCGCCCTCTGCCGTCGGGCGTTTCAGCGGTGCGGTGAGCGCGGCGTACTCGTCGAAATCCGCAACCACCACCCCGCTGGCGATATGCCCCACCTCTTCGTGCGGCATACGAAACCAGAAGGGGTTGACCTCGGCGGCATCGGCAGCATAGGCGAGCAGTTCGTGCAGCCCGTAGATGATGAATCGGCCTTGTGCCCGCACCGCCGGATCAGCCAGAGCTTTGACAATAACCTCCGGCCCGATCCCCGCCGGCTCACCCATGGTGATGCCGATCAGGGGTTTTTCGACCACGTCCCCGCACAACGGTTCGGGACCGAGATGTCGCAGTTTCAGGTTCATAGAAACCCGTGCTCGTTGAGCTTCTCCAACGTGATTCCGCCGGGTTGAGGGCGATTCGTCAGGGCGTGCACGACGGTGCGGGCCAGGATGTCCGTCTCGATATTGACCGGGTCCGGCACGTGGAGTTTCTCCAAGGTTGTCCACCCCAGCGTGGTGGGGGTCAAAGCCACGCTGAATTCATTTCCCGAGACCGCCGCGATGGTCAACGAGACCCCGCTCACCGCGATCGAGCCTTTGGGCACGATGTAGGGCATCAACTCCGCATCAGCCTCGAACCACAGCACGAACTCCGCCTCGGTGGTGATGCGCCGCGTCAGGCGGGCCTGCCCGTCAATGTGGCCTTGGACGAAGTGCCCATCCAGCCGGTCTCCCACGGTCAACGAGCGCTCCAGGTTCACGTAATCACCGGCCTTCAGACGCCCCAGGGTCGAGCGATTCAGCGTCTCGCGGATGACATCGAATGATAAGTAGGCTCCGTCGATGCGGCTTATGGTCAGGCATACCCCGTTAACCGCCACGCTGGCTCCCAGCCGAGCATCGTCGGCAATGCCGTTGGCATCCACGCGCAACACCACCCCGCCGCCGGTCGGCGTGACACTTATGACTCTGCCAATTGCTTCTATAATTCCGGTGAACACGAGTTCTCTGCCAACCCACCTTTTTGGTGTGGGATTATATCGAATTGCAAGCCTTTGGCCACCTGCCCATTTGTAGATACAATAGGCGAGGGTGAGCGTCAGGATTGTGGGTGCCCCGTCCGCTCCCTTACGGTCGCGGCACTGATCGGGGGACTGCTTCCTTCTGCACGGAGCACGGGTTTGTGGCATGAGCATTGAGGACGAAATCATCTTGTACACCGATGGTGCTTGTAGCGGCAACCCGGGGCCGGGCGGCTGGGCGTGCATCCTTGTCCACCACACCACCGAGACTATCAGGAAGTTGGCTGACGGTGTCGAGAACACCACCAACAATCGCATGGAATTGATGGCGGTCATAAAGGGATTGGACTCGCTTAAACGCCCCTGTCGTGTCCGGGTGGTCAGCGATAGCCAATACGTGATAAGGGGGATGAGCGAATGGGTGCACCAGTGGATCAAAAATGATTGGCGACGGGGGCCGCGGAAGTCTCAACCGGTTAAAAACATCGATCTGTGGAAAACACTGGTGGACCTCTGCAACCGACATGAAGTCACCTTCGAACACGTCCCTGCCCACTCCGGGCATTCCGCAAACGAAGAATGCGACCGCATGGCGGTAGCAGCGACCAAAGCACTCAAAAATGGAAAATGGAAAATGGAAAATTGAAAATGGGGAGATGGGGAGATGGGAAACATCGCCGTTGGGTGCACTCCCTTCTTCTCTGCGCTCTCTGCGTCTCTGCGTTCATGAATAATCCGGGTTAGCGGCAAGACGCAAAGAACATCACGAAGAAAAACGCCGAGCGGAACTGCACCAAGCAAAAAAGAGACAAAACCATGACCACAAACGCCGAAACGCGACCCAAACTCAGACCAGTCGAAGCTTTTCCAGCTCCCGATGCCGGGCCGGGCATGGTGATCTTGCGCGATCCTTCCGGACTGTCATCCGCCGTGCTGACCGTCAGTGAGGCGGTGCTGTTTGTCCTGAGCTTTTTCGATGGGCAAAATACACTGGCGGAAATCAGCCAGGCGTTCGCCCGGCAGTTCGACAAACCCCTGCAAGATGACCAGCTCGAAACCATCGTCTCCCACCTCCGCCAAGCTCATCTCCTGGAGGGCGAATCCTTCGAGACTTACTACCAGAGCCTGGTGGATGAATATCTGTCCGCTCCGACGCGAGTCATGCACAGCAGCGAAGAACTGGGCGTGGACCGGGACATCGGGCGGTTCTTCAACGCTCTAATGGCAGAGGTTCCGGTTCCCGACGACCACGCACAGATCGCCGGCTTGATCGCCCCACACCTCGACTACCCGCGTGGGGGGGCGTGCTACGGGGCAGCCTACGCTCAACTCCGCAACCGCCCCACGCCCGAGCGAATCATCATCCTGGGCACCAATCACTTCGGGCGCTCCTCGTCGGTGGTGGCTACGCGGAAAGGTTTTGAGACCCCACTCGGCACCACCGAGACCGACATCGAGTTCATCGAGCAACTCGAAACACGATGCGGCAATCTCCGCCGCTTTGAATTCGACCACCAGCGTGAACACTCGGTGGAGCTTCAGCTCCTATGGTGCCAGCACTTGTTCGGTGCGGATCGTTTCGTAATGGTCCCATTCCTCTGCCCCGACCCTTGCGGGCTGACCGGCACCATGCCTTACGACGGAAACGGCGTGGACCTCCGCGATTTCGCCCGGGCACTGGCAGAGTGCGTCAGGCTGGACGGGAAAGACACTTTCCTGATCGCCGGAGCAGACCTGAGCCACGTGGGTGCCCATTTCGGCGACGACCGCAAACTGGATGACGCCTTCCTGATGGAAGTGCACAAGCGAGACACTCACGCTTTACAAGGCCTGGAAAACGAAGGGCCTGAAGCCTTCTTGGCCTTCGTCGCCGAGGGCAATAATCCCACGCGCATTTGTGGTGCCGGCTGCATTTTCGCCCTCATGTCAGCCCTGCCCGGCACACAAGCCCGGCAAATCAAGTATCATCAAACGGTCCATGAGGAGTCGCAGACCGGGGTAACCTGCGCCGCTGTCCTGGTCACGCGGCACTGATCGAAGAGGCCGCTCCCTTACGGTCGCGGT
>JAGLWJ010000430.1 GCA_023133475.1 Phycisphaerae bacterium
CTCAATTCCTCTCGGCGGTGAATTATCCGGGTTGCGGAACGGTTATCTGGTCTTGCGAACCGATTTCGTGTATACTTGGAAGGTTGTAAATTGTTGAAGTGGAGCAAGAGAAGAGATGCAAAATACACCACCCTCCGACAGGCAAAGAGAAATCAGTGCCCAACGGGACAAAGAAATTCAGGAATTTCTGGGCAAGTACGGCTGCCCGGAAAATAACGACCTGCTCGCGGAGTTGATCGTTACCGTCTGCCGGTTGGCCAAGGACAACTGCGGGCGTGGCGAGGTGAAGTTGCTCAATCGGGCACTGGCGGAACTGCGCTATGCGTTCAAGGTTTTCGCCCCCTATGTTGAAATTCCCAAGGTTAGCATATTCGGCTCGGCGCGAACCCGGGAAGACGACCCTCAGTACCAGCAAGCGATGAAGTTCGCCAAGTTGATCGAGCAGGCCGGCTGGATGGTCATCACCGGTGCGGGCGATGGGATCATGCGGGCTGGGCACCACGGCGCCAAACGTGAAGCCAGCTTCGGGGTGGCTATCACCCTGCCGTTCGAGCAATCCGCCAACACCATCATCGCCGGCGACCACAAGCTTATCAACTTCAAGTACTTCTTCACCCGTAAGCTGATGTTCGTCAAGGAGGCCCGGGCAATTGTGCTGTTCCCCGGCGGCTTCGGAACCCAGGACGAAGGGTTCGAGGCGCTGACCCTGGTGCAAACCGGAAAAGCCACCCCCATCCCGTTGGTGCTCTGCGATGAGCCGGGAGGGACCTATTGGCAACACTGGCGAACCTACATCAAGTCCGAGTTGCTCCACCACGGCATGATCGACGAGGATGACATGAAGCTGTTCTGCATCACCGATGATGCCCAGAAGGCTGTCGAAGAGATTCTCCGCTTCTACCGCCGCTATCATTCGTCCAGGTTCGTGTTCGAGGATTTAGTGATCCGGCTCAAGTCTGCTCTGTCCGATGACGAACTGGCCCACCTGAATCAGGATTTCACCGACCTTTTGGAGTCCGGCGAAATTCGTCAGGTAACCGCGGCGTTGCCCGAGGAGTCCGGCGAATACCCCACTTTGCCTCGTCTGGTGTTCCACTACCACAAAAAAAATGCCGCCCGCCTGCGGCATATGATCGACACCATCAATGACGTAGAGTAGCTGTCAGCTTTCAGGTATAGACCAATTCAACGCGTGGGGTGGGTTTCGTAGCGGCAGGCTTGCGCTAGGCCCGGCATTTATGCCGGGTATTGGAGTGGTTGCCTTTGCCCCCCCCCAGTTCCGCCCCGCCGCCTTCGGCGGCGGGGCGGAACTGGGGGGGGGATTCTTCGTTCGGCTTTCTCACCCGGCATAAATGCCGGGCCTAGCGCGACCCGTCGAGACACGAAACTGTCTCGCCGAAAACGGGACTAGCGCTGTCATACTGGCGCGACGGAATACCGTAGGATTGTATCGCAGGCATTTTGCCTGCCGCCTTTTTGCAGGCTGGAAGCCTGCGCTACAAGTAACTTTGCGCTGCAGTGTCAGGTTCACGGCGTTGCCTGCCACTGCCGGGGACGCCGGTGCCACTGCGGCGGGTGGAACCCGCCCTACATCTGCTGGGGGGCAACCCCGAAGTGAGCCAGAGCCTGCTCCTGAGTGTCGAAGAACTCGAACAGGCGGTCCAGGTTGGTGATTGTAAAAACCTTGAGCAACTCGGGGCGAAGCCCGCAGATGACCACTACCCCACCGGCAGCGGAGACCTTCTTACGCAGGTTCAACAGCATGCCCAAACCCGACGATGCCAGAAATTTGACGCTGGAGAAATCGAGCACAATCCTTTTGGCATTCCGCTTCTCCACCAGCTCAAACAGACTCTCACCGAGGTGGTGGATGCTGATGGTGTCCAGAAGCGAACTACTCTTGATGGCAGCAACCGCCACATCCTCAAACTGCCGTGTGTCGAGATCGGTCTTGTCAGGCATCTATCTCTTTCCTTGGCCCGGTAGGGTGGGTGGAACCTCGCGGAGCGAGGTGAAACCCACCAACCAGGAATGAGTCCAAAGTCCCGTTGGTTTCTGACTTTGGACTTTGGACAAGGGACTTTGGACTTATTAGCCCTTTGACTGGTTGGCGGCAAGTTTTTGCGTCGCCCTTTTCTTCTTTTTGGTGCTCTTGCTGGTCTTGGCATCAGCCGTTGCACCAGTCTTGGCCCCCTTTTTTGCGGTCTTGGCCTTTTTGGTTGGGGAGGTCTTCCTGACCAGCCCGTCGAAAGCCGCCTCCAACACCTCGTCGATGGTTTTGACAAAAACGAATTTGATCTGCTCGCGAACCTCGTGGGGCACGTCGTCCAGATCGCAGGTGTTGCGCTGGGGCAGGATCACCCGAGTCAAACCGGCCCGGTGAGCCGCCAGCACCTTCTCCTTCACCCCACCGATGGGAAGCACCGAACCACGCAAGGTGATCTCGCCGGTCATCCCCGTCCGAGGGTCCACGGTCCGCTCGGTCAAAATCGAAACCAGAGCAGTCAACATAGCCACTCCGGCGGAAGGGCCGTCCTTGGGCACCCCCCCGGCGGGCACGTGAATGTGGAAGTCCGAGTCGTTAATCGTCTTGTGGTCGATGCCCAGTGCTTCTGCCCGGCTGCGGATGATCGAGTAAGCCGCCTGGGCTGACTCGCGCATCACCGACCCGATCTGCCCGGTGAGGTTGAGGTTGGCATTGCCCGGCATGCGGGTGGCTTCGACAAAGAGAATCTCCCCGCCAACCGGTGTGAACGCCAGCCCGGTGACCACCCCGGGCATGGCGGTGCGCGAAGCAATCTCCGACTCGTAAAGAACGGACCCCAGGCTGTCCGACAGGTTCTCGACGGTGACCGGGGCGGCAGGTTGATCGTCCCGCACGATCGCCACTGCCCGGTGGCGGCAGAGGGCGGCGATCTTGCGATCCAGTTCGCGCACACCGGCTTCACGGGTGTAAGCGCTGATGATCCTGGCCAGCACCTCGTCGGTGAACTCGAGTTGAGCCGGCTTGAGCCCGTTCTCCTCCAACTGCCGCGGCACCAGATACCTCTTGGCGATTTCGAGCTTCTCCAGACGGGTATACCCGCTGAGCTGGATCACCTCCATGCGGTCGCGGAGCGGCGGTGGAATCTCGTCCATGTAGTTGGCTGTGGCGATGAACAGCACCCGCGACAGGTCAAACGGGACGTCAAGATAATGGTCCACAAACGAGTTGTTCTGCTCTGGGTCCAACACCTCCAGCAACGCCGATGCGGGATCGCCGCGAAAGTCCTGCCCGATCTTGTCCACCTCATCGAGCATGAACACCGGATTGTTCGAGCCACCCTTGCGAAGGTTTTGGATGATTCTGCCGGGCAGGGCGCCGATGTAAGTGCGCCGGTGCCCGCGGACGTCAGCCTCGTCACGAACCCCCCCCAGCGAGATGCGGATGAACTTGCGCCCTAACGCCCGTGCAATGCTTTGCCCCAGCGAAGTCTTGCCCACCCCGGGCGGCCCGGCAAAACAGAGAATAGGCCCGCGACCGTCCGGCTTGAGCTGCCGAACCGCCAAAAACTCCAAAATACGCTTCTTGATCTTGTCCAGCCCATAATGATCGGCGTCGAGCACCTCCCGGGCACGCCGGATGTCATGCTGGTCCTCGGTGCACACCTGCCAGGGCAACGCACAAAGCCAATCGATATAATCGAGCGTAACCGAGTATTCAGGGGAGGCCTGGGGGATGTTGCTGACCCGCTCGATCTCGCGCTGGGCCTGCTGCTCAACCGCCTCGGGCATCTGAGCCTCATCCACCTTGGCGCGTAGCTTCTCGATCTCGGAGGTGCGGGCGTCCTCGGTGCCCAACTCATGCTGAATGGCTTTGAGTTGCTCGCGGAGGTAATACTCGCGCTGGGACTTGTCCACCTGCGAACGCACCTCGGACTGAATTTTGTTGGACAGCTCCAGGATTTCGAGCTGCCCCGCCAGAGCAGCATTAACCTTGCGCAGCCGGTGCATCACGTCAAACGTTTCCAGCAACTCCTGCTTGTGCACCACGCCCAACGGCAGGTTGGCAGCCAGAAAGTCCGCCACCCCTCCCGCCGACTTAATACTTCGCAAAACCACACGGGCGTCGTCGGGAACATTGGCGGACAACTCGATGATTCGCTCGGCGGACTGGCGGACGTTGTGCACCAGAGCCTCGATCTCGGTGGTCAGCTCGGTGGTCTCCTCATGAGCGTGCACCGTCGCCTCCAGGTAGGGGGTCTCCTTCACCAGGTTCTCGATCCCCACCCGGGTGATCCCGTGGACCAGGATGGTCTCAGTACCGTCGGGCAGCTTGAACATCTTGAGGATGCGACAGGCGGTCCCGATGCGATAGATATCGTCCAGATGAGGGTCTTCCTCCTGGGCTGAACGCTGGGAGAACACCCCGATCAGATGATTGCCGGCCAGCGCCAGATCGAGAACCCGCTTGGATTTCTCGCGCCCGACGTTCAGCGGCATCACCGTCCCGGGAAACACCACTTCCTGGCGGATGGGGAGCACGGGCAACGTCGACGGGATTTTGGTGTCCTCCGCGTCCCCCTCGGAGCCCTCGACCGTTCCCAATGGAACCACTGTCAAACCGTGCTCGTCTTCGTCATCGAGTATGATGAGATCGGGTTCTTTTTTCTGAGATGGTTGGTCTTCGCTCACGCTATTTTCATCGCTCCACAATTCGGGGGAGGATAATCCACACGTAGCCGTTACGATAGGTGGCTTCCATGGCGTCAATATCCACGTCATCGGGAAGGTGAACCTTACGGTGAAACTTGCCCGAGTCGATCTCCATGACCAGCACACTAACGTCGCCGGCGGCATCGGGAATCTCGGGCTTAGGCCTGACACCCCGGATGTGCAGGATATCCTTTTCCGCTTGCACATTGATCTGAGCACGTTGCATGCCCGCCAGATCAACGCACACGATGAAACGATCATCCAACTCGTAAAGGTTCAGGGACGGGTCCCAGGAGTCGCGCCCGGAGGAGCAGAAGTAGTTTCGGGATTTCATCTCCTCCATAATGGAGTCCCTGATTGCCCCCATCTCGTCGGCCATCTTGTCGAAGAGATCCTTTCGGGGCAGTAGGTCATATTGCATGGCATGGTTCTCCTGCACGGCGGCTCCCCCACCACACTGGTAATCTACCACGGCTGCACGAATACCGTCAAACAACCGCCTCGTAGTTGTAGGGCGGGTTTCACCCGCCTTTCCTGGCATGGTGCGGCGGGTGGAACCCGCCCTACTGGCACAACAACGGTTACATGGCCAGGAAGCTGTCCAGCAGATGCCGGCCCTGCTCGGTCAGGAAGCTCTCGGGATGGAACTGCACCCCCTCCAGGGGCATTTTCCGGTGGCGGATCCCCATGATCTCCTTGCGATCGGTCCAGGCGCTAAGCTCGAACTCGCCCGGGAGAGAAGAACCCTCCACAGCCAGAGAGTGGTATCGGGTTGCGATAAAGGGGTTGGTCAGGCCACTGTAAATCCCCTTGCCGTCGTGATAGATCGAACTGGTCTTGCCGTGCATCAGGCGATCAGCCCGCACTATCCTCCCCCCAAATGCCTGGGCGATGCACTGATGCCCCAGGCAAACACCTAGAACGGGAATCTTACCGCCGAAGTGCCTGGCAGCCTCCATGCTGATCCCGCCCTCGTTTGGCGTACAGGGTCCCGGCGAGATGATCAGGTGCGTGGGGTTTTTCGACTCGATCTCTTCGATGGTAATCGCATCGTTACGATACACCTCGACGGCATGCCCACGCTCCAACTCACCGATGCGATGCACGAGGTTGTAGGTAAACGAATCGTAGTTATCGATAATCAAAATCATGACACGGCAGCATACAACTCCAAACAACAACCCGCAAGCAGCACTGGCGGGTGGAATGGAGAATGGGGAATGGGGAAAATGGGAAATGTGGGGATGGGAACATTATGGAGCTATTGAATCGCCGATGTAGTCAAAACTCTTGGCAAAAGACCACCCTGGCGCATCGCCAAGCGGGTTTTGGCCTTCTAACTGCGGAACTTGGGCTAAACGTTGCGGATTATCGCCGCTAACCCGGATATTTCACCGCGGAGCACGCAGAGACCGCAGAGAATTGAGAGGTAGGGAGTTACCGCAGTTAGCATTGAACAGATAATAAACACACTGTCAAAACCCGACACGCACTAATTTAGCTGTAACTTCTTTCTAAAAACTACTCTGCGATCTCCGCGCTCTCTGCGGTGTGAGAAATGCGGGCTAAATACCCCGCGGCGCCGTTGCGAGCGCCCACATTCTCAATTCATTACGTCTCCCATCCCCCAATTTTCCATTTTTCATTTTCCATTTTCCATTTCCTCCACTGTTGGGTTGCGTTGGGGGATGAGCAAGCTTACTGCTATGTTGACGAGCATGGCGGCGACAAACCCGAGGGAAAGGTTGTAGACCTCCACGCCGCAGAACTCGTTGTCGAAGTAGTGTTTCCATAGCAAGGCAACGGCAAATCCGGTGAACATGCCGGCGAGGCACCCGGCGTAGGAGCACCGCCTCCACAACAGCAGCAGGATCATCTGCGGGCCAAACGATGCCCCAAGAATCGCCCAACCGTAGGTGAGCACGTACTGGTAGACGTTGACCTTCTCGTCAATGACCAACGCCATGGCGCCCAAACCGATCAGCACCACCACCAACCGGTTGACCAACATGTGCGATTTGCCCTTGCCCTTGCGGACCAGGCGAGCGTACAGATCGTTGGCGGCGGCACTGGCAGCCACCACGAGCTGGCTGTCCGCGGTGGAACAGATCGCCGCCAGAACCGCCGCCAGCACCAACCCCGCCAGAACACCGGGAAGCATGTGCATGGCAGACAGCACCAGCCCGAGTTCCTCGTAAACGCCTTTGGTTTCCTCCGCCAGCATGAGCTGACCCCACTGGGCTCCGGCGTGGGTCATGGCCCGGGCCATCAACCCGATGGTGACCGCCCCCCAATAGACACAGACCGCCCAAATCGCGGAGATTACACCGCCCACAATCGCCTCACGCCGGCTCCTCAATGCCATGAACCGCACCAAGACGTGCGGTTGCCCCGAATAGCCGAAGTTGATCCCCAAGGCAGTGTGCCCCAACAGGAAGCCCAAAAAAGCCATTCCGGCTCTTTCCGGCGTAAAACGCAGCAGCTCACCGTCACCAATACCGCCCAACTGCTCGGCGATGAACCCATAGCCGCCCTCCGTGGCCAGCAGGTAGATGGGGAAAACGATCAGCGTCCCGACCATCAGCAATGCTTGCAAAAAATCGGTCCAGCACACAGCCCGAAAACCACCAAGCACGGTGTACATCAGCACCACCGTCACACCCACCACCACGCCATACTTGTAGTCAATCCCGCCGAAGCTGGCAGAGAATGCCTTGCCCGCCGCCGCCAACTGAGCCGCCACGTAAAGCAGCATCGCAACCAGAATGACCAACACCGACAACGTGCGCAGTAAGGGAATACGCTCCTTGAAGCTGAACGCAAAGAAATCGGGAATGGTTAAAGCTTTCAACTTCAGCGAGCGGTCGTGCAGCCGGCCGGCAAGCACAAACCAGTTGAACAAAAAACCCGCCAGGCATCCGGGAATGATCCAATACGCCGAAACACCCGAGGCAAACGCCCACCCCACCAAACCCAGCGTCACCCACCCCGATTCGCTGGACGCCGATGCGGACAATGCCGCAATCCAGGCTCCAAGCGATCGGCCGGCCAGGAAGTAATCCTCATCACTTCGCCGGGCAAACCGGGCGGAGTACACCCCGACGGCGATGATAGCGATGGTATAAATCGAGAAGGAAACGACGACCACCGGGATGTTGACCGTGCTTTCTACCGGCATGTGCTATTCGATGCCTCCGCCAAAGGGCACAAACAGACCGACGCCCTACGACTTGAGAAGCCCGATTCACAAGTTCGGTGGCACGGGTTCACTACCATAGCTTCCACCACTTGCGTGGGCGGCGATGCCCGGTGCACTGGATACGCCGCTCCATTTGGGTGAGGGTTGGCAGCCTGGCCCGCAAGCCGATCAACCGCGGGCGGGCAAACAGAGCAGGCCTATCACGCAGTTGCTGACGAGACCGCTCATGAAACATCGCTTCAGGCGGGGGAAGATCGTTATCCTCGTCGTAAAACTTCAGCCCCTCTTCCAGGCATTGGGCGGCTTCATGGCCCAGGTAGCGGCTTTCGACCGCGTCAGCCTCGGCTGCGGCGGCTTCGCTGATTACCCGGAACAGCGTCAGCCACTGGGCCACGTCGATGATCCTGGACGGTTCCGCCGTAGGATTGATCCGCGCCGGGGATAGCTCGCCGCCATCCTCAGAGGCGGGAGAAACCGACTCTGGCAGGTGAAATCGGAACTCACTGTCGAAACCGCATCCTTCACAGCGAGTTTGCAATATCAACAACAGTTGCTCGTCGGATGCTTCCGAACGGCTGCCGACGCACTCGGTTCGCCCGCCACCGCACAGCTTGCACGGGGTGACCATGAGATAAAGGTGCGCTTCTGCCACACTGTGGGCTTGGAGCGAGGGGATGTCCATAAGCCTGATCCGCCGCGCGGCTATTCCTCCTGGGGAGCGGTGTCTTCTTCCTCGTCGGTGTCGGTGTCGGCATCGGCGTCAGCATCGGAAGTGCCCGCGCCCCTCAGCCAACCGACAAAACTGCTGATTGCGCCTTTGCGGCTGTCCTCCTCGATGAGTGTGTCATCGGGGCTGTCGGTCTCGCCCACCTCGCTGCCGCGTGGTATTTCCACTCGGCCGGTGCCTGTCAACTTCTCACCGGCCTGCGGAGGTGGAGTGGGCAACAGGTGTCGCTCCTGACTACCGAGGTCGCGGTTGTGGCAAGGCACCGGTTCGCGTTCACGACATGCCGCGGACACGATAATCAGGCAAGCCGCGCCCATCCATATCCAGCGGAACTGTAATCGTAGCATCGGTCGCTCCTCAACATTCGTGCTGCGGCCAAAGCGTTAGCATATTTGCCCGAACCCCAAGAGTCAAACGCCAACCTAATCGGCGGCGGGAAGACGTGATGAATTGAGAATTGAGAATGGAGAATTGAGAAAATGAAAAATGGAAAATGGGGGGAGGGGAGACATTGTCGTTGGATGCACTTCCTTCCTTCTTCTCTGCGTCTCTGCGTCTCTGCGTTCATAAAATATGGAACGTGAAAACCTGAGAAAACGGCGTAATTACAGTTGTAGGGCGGGTTCTACCCG
>JAGLWJ010000431.1 GCA_023133475.1 Phycisphaerae bacterium
GCGTCTCTGCGTTCATGAAAAGTCCGGGTTAGCGGCGACAAGTCCGTAGCGTTTAGCGGCTCCCCAACGGGGAGCGTGAAAAACGGAGCGTGAAAAACCATGGGCATTGAGTTCCACTGCCCCAAATGCGGGAAACAGATTCGCGCCCCCGGCACTGCCGGTGGGAAGTGGGGCAAGTGCCCCTATTGCAAGCAGAGCGTTTACATCCCCACGCCCTCCGAGGAGATCGAAGAGATTCCCCTGGCTCCCATCGACGAAGATGCCCAGGCCCGCGAACGCCGCCTGGAAGCGGAAGCCCGCAACCTGACAACCACTCTGGACCGGGAAGAGCCCGGCAAGTACGCCGGCGACGAGTCACCTTCACCGGGCGGTTCCGTGCCTCTGCCCAACGAAGCCGAGCGGGACGTTCCGAGGCTGGTGCACGAGTTCATGTCCGCGATGGCCCGGGCGGATGTGGGACGGGCAGATACCATCGCCCGTCAACTCAAAAGCTACGCCGGCCAAGCTAAAGAGTATGTCCAGCGCATGGTGGTGGACGAATTGCCGCCTGCCGAATTGAGCAACATTCCCGCCGCAGTCTACAAAGGATTCCTACGCGAACTGCTCAAACGGCTGAAGTAGGGGCAGGCTGGAAGCCTGCGATACAAGTTTATCAACCGCCCCTACGCCGCTACTCGAAGCTGAACTCCATGCCGACGAAGTAGCCGTTAGCACTGGCGGTGCAGTGGCGCACGGCGGCTTTGCCGTGGTAGGTGGCCTGGGGCAGGTGGATGGCAATGGGGACCGTGGTGCCCACCGGCAGGGAGTCATCGGTGCGCAGCCCGAGCCCGTCCGCGCTGATGTTGCAGCAGGTTGCGAAAACCAGTTTCTCCACACCGGCGGCGTCGGTAAGCCACAACTGGGTGGTGCCCGGAAATGGCCAACGCGGCATGCGGCGTTTCCCGGTCTCGGTCTCCTCACAAGAACGGTGAGCCGCCACCAGAGCGGCAACCGAATCGGCAGTCAAAAGAATGATCTCCTCAGCATCCACGGCACAACCTTTCCTGCGGAAAAGAACCAGGCGACGCACCTCAAACGGTGCGCCATGAGCACGAATCGGCATCAACCCTACGCGGGCGGCACCCCCACTACCTTGGTGACCTCCGGTATCTCCTGACGCAGCTTCCTTTCCACCCCGTTGCGCAGGGTCATCTGCGACATGGGACAGCCGACACACGCACCCTGAAGCCGCACGTAAACCTCACCCTGATCGTTGACCTCCACCAATTCAATATCACCACCATCACGCTGCATTAGCGGGCGAATCTCTTCGATCACGCTCGCAACGCGATCACGCAGGAGGCCACCGGGAGCCTCGGGCTGATTATCTTGTGCGGTCATAAATTCAATCTCTCAAAGCATTCTTTGCCGACTTCCCACCGTTCGAGATCGTCAGCATCAGACTATTTGCTTGCACTCACAATCGGTCATGTCGGGAGCACGGCACACAACAAATATACCCTCAACGACCAAGCATTATATCCCCACTCCGGCAGGCGGCAACCGCTCCCAAGGCGAGAGGAATGGAGAATGGAGAATGGAGAAAATGGAAAATTGAAAATGAAAAATGTGGGAAATGGAAACATTGTCGTTGGGTGCACTCCCTTCCTTCCTTCTTCTCTGCGTTCTTTGCGTCTCTGCGTTCATGAAAAATGTGGGTCAGCGGCGACAAGTCCACAGCGTTTAGCGGCTCCCCAACGGGGAGCGCGGGCACCCATCGCGGGTGGAACCTACCAACCGGTGCGGTGGGTTGCGCTTCGCTCCGCGAAGCTCCACCCACCCTACAATCCCGTGCAAGCTGATACAACTTCGTACCCGAACAATATCAGCCACAATGCGGGAAACAAAAGGTACCTGATCAGGCCCGCCCAAAACATCAAAAGGAAGAGTATAAACCCAAACGGCCTGATAACCGCATAGAATCGCCCGAGCGTGTCAGGAAACAAATGCTCGAGAACCCATGACCCGTCGAGCGGGGGAATGGGGATCAGATTGAAAAACGCCAGAAACAGGTTGATCATGAACACCAGCTTGAGCACCAAAGCCACAGCCGACAACAACTGCCCACCGGCAATCCCCGTGATGACAACTTGCGAAAACAGCGAAGAAAAACCGATGACAACCGCATGCGGAGCCAACAGCACCAACAGACAACCCATCAACAGAAGCAAAGCCAACGCAACGGCAGACAAGAACAGGTTCGTACCCGGGCCTGCCAGCGAAATCAGAATGTGCGCCCGCCGATAGCGAGAAAGGTGCGTCAGCCGAACCGGCACCGGCTTGGCGTATCCGAAAACCGGTGCCCCGGAAGTTGCCAGGATCAACGGCAAAATGATCGTCCCGAAAAGATCGATATGGGCAAACGGGTTAAGCGTCACACGCCCCAGTGATCGAGCCAGATCATCCCCGCACCACCATGCGCTGATGGCATGGCCGCACTCGTGAATGGACAGCGAAACAAGAACGACCACAATCGCAGCCGCAATGGTTCCGTAAGAACCCATGCCTTGAGCCGGTGCGGTATAAGCCTGGGCCTCGGCAGGCCCCGCCTCGGTAACGAAGCAAAACATTGCCAGCAGCGAGATTCCAATGCCGCCGATGGTCAGGATCAGTGCCGCACGGCACATGGTTCGTGCATGGGCCAACGCCGCCGCTTGACGCGCCCGGCGGTGAAACACCACGATCAAAACCAACGCAGCCATCCCAAACAGCAAACCGAACAACGGGATAAAAGCAAAAGCCGAGCAGATCAACGCCCACACCGAACTGTGGGTCACCTTAGGCCAAAGCAAATCCTTGCGCTGTGGCTGCGGCAGCGGGGCAGCGATAGGCAGATCAACCGCGTCGCCCGGTCGGGACAGCTTTGCCCGAGAGAGAAACTCGTCAGCCTGCTCCTGGGGGACAAGGAAGCCGACTTCAACATGCTCGCCATAGAAACGGGCGATCAAATCCCGCCCCACACAAGAGAGGTGCACATCCCTCTCCCAGACGCCGCGCTCGATGTGCAGAATCTGGTCGCCGGCCTTGAGCGTGATAAGCTCGGGGCCTGCCTCGATGTGCCATTCTCGGCCTTGCCCGTCTGTCCAAATCATAGCGTCTTCCGTTCAGGCTGTAGGGCGGGTTTTACCCGCCGTTGTGGCTAGTGCTATCATACCAGACATACCACCAAGCCGATATACACGCACAGGGAGGTGCTAATTGACACTGGAGCAACTGACAGACCAACTCACAGAGTTGTATCGTAGCGGGCGAAGATACCGCGTTGTCGAGCAGGCCCATCGGGTGTTGCCGTCCATTCCCGTCGCTCCCCGTTTGGCGGAGTTGACCCTGCAAACCTTGCTGGAGCTGAAGCTGGGAGGCCCCGCTCGCGAGTTGCTCCAACTGCGCTCGGACCTCGGGCAAGTTGCCGATCAGCACCCCAAGCTGAAACAGGCTGTGGATGGAACCCCGAACGGTCGGGTGCAGTGGGCGCAGTGCGCCGATGTTTTGCGGCGGAACATAACCGCCCTGGTGAAACATCGTACACATTTGCAGGAATTGGTGGATTCGATCCCGCGGATTCTGTCCGGTGTGCACCTCTACTGCACGGTGAGTGGGTATTACTATGTTTCTCGCCGGCGCCCGGGGCGGCTGCGGGAGTGGCTGACCGGATTGACCAGCGAGGACAATCCCGCGAACCTGCGGCTGCCGCCTCGAGGCCAACTGGGCCCGACGACGATCATCGGCACGCGGATCAGCCATGTGCTCCCGCGAGTCTACCAGGATACCCATCACCTGTTCCTGACCTATAGCCACCCGCTCTACATTCTGGAGCCGGACCCGGTGCTCTTTGCCGCCTGGCTACATTGTACGGACCTCAGCGCGATATTGGATGACCAGCGCGTGTATGTCTTCGTGGGCGACGATGGGGCGGATCGAGTGGCTAAGCTGTTGGAGGCCAACCCCAACCTTACGCCACCGCAGATGTTCATCAATCAATCAGGAACAGAACCGGGCGCCAAGCTCACCCAGCAGATTCAGCAGGTGGTCGAGGGGTTGTGCAGCCGACGCCGGGACCAATTGGCTCACTGCCTCGGTGAGATCAAGCAGCGTTACCAGAACCGCGACGCCGCCTATTGGTCGAAGCGCTTCAAACCCCCGGGGCGGGTTCTGGGCGTTACTTCGCGGTTCACCACGGTATTGCAATACTCGATGCGCGATTCGTTGCAGGCATTGGGAGAGCTGGGCTACGAATCGCACATGCTCATCGAAACCAAGGGCCACCATCAGCTCTCCGAGCTTGAAATCTGTCGCAAGCTGCTCGAACTCGACCCGGTGATGTTTCTCTCGCTGGATCATTTGCGTTACGAATTGCCGCATCTGCCGAAAAACCTGCCGCTGCTGACGTGGATTCAGGACCCGATGGCGAACCTGCTGTGCCGGCGGGCCGGCGAATCGATAGGCCCATTCGATTTCGTCTGCGGGCACTACCGCAAGCGTTGCATTACCGAGTTTGGTTACCCCGAAGATGCCTTCGTCTCGACCGGCATCCCGGTTTCGACGCAGGTGTTTCACGATGGCGAGATGGGTGAGGCGAGCTTGGCACAGTATGCGTGCGACGTGTCTTTCGTCAGCAATGCCTCGGAGCCGATCGAGCGCTTTTTCCAGTCCGCCCGGGGGAATTATCCGCCAGCCTGTCAGCCCATGCTCGAGATGATATACGGGCGGGTGCAAGAGATTCTCGCCCAGGATGAGCATCCGGAGATGGAGCCTGCCGCAGAGGAACTGGTCCGGTTGGCGGCGGAGCAGACGGGTATGTCGCTATCACCCGAGGATGCGATGCAACTGAGCACCTATTTTGCCTACCGCCTGCTCGATTGGGGCCGGCGGCAGCAGACCCTCGAGTGGGTGGCTACATGGGCGAGGCGGACCGGGCGGGTGTTCAGGATTTACGGTCGAGGTTGGGAGAAACACCCGACGCTGGCGGACTTTGCAGTTGGCCCTATCGAGCATGGCGATCCGTTGCGTTGTGCCAATCGGGCATCGAGGCTGGCTTTGCAGTTGATCCCAGCGGGGTTCCGGCATCAGCGGGCGTTGGAGATATTGGCCAGCGGTTCGCTTCCCCTGGCCCGGTACTGTTCGGTGGACTTTGCCCGTTTGCCGATCGAGACGTTCGTGAAGGAGCGGGATGCCGGCAAACACCCCCGCGGCATTGCGACCATTTTCCCACGGCTCGAGCGGGTGGTGTTTCGCACCCCTGCGGAGTTCGAGGAGTTGGCGGAGCGTTACCTGACAGATGAATCTCTCCGGCAGGAGGTCTTGACTGAGTTGAGGCAGGTTGTCCTGTGCGACTACACCTACACCGGGGTGATGCGAAAGGTAATCGAACCATTCCGCAAGCGTGTGGTTCTGTAGGGCGGGTTCCACCCGCCACGGCAAAAAAGGCGGGTGAAACCCGCCCTACCGCCGGTAGTTGCATGATTTGAACGCAGAGACGCAGAGACGCAGAGAAGAATGGAGAATGGAGAATGGAGAATGGAGAAGATGACCACCGCATCTCCGCGCCGGGGTGTTTGGCAACCTATCCATACCTGCACGACCTGATGCGGCGGTATCAACTGAAGGACCTGGTGAATGTTTCGGCGGAATCATTTGTCAAGCAACTTGACGAATTCCTGAACATAGGCGATCCCGCCGCCGAAGGCGCGGACGTGCCCGCCAACCCCTGCGATCCGTCGGCGGGTTTTTACTGGGGCCACCATCACGATTTCGGCGAGTTTGGCGTGCCCGGGCGTATGTGCAAGCACCACTTCTCGATGCTCAACGTCTTCATCGACGAACTCGATGTTTTGCCGCTTTGCCTGGACGGCTTGCGTGTGCTCGATGTGGGGTGTTGGACGGGCGGCACCAGCCTGCTGCTCTGTGCCATGGGGGCGGAGGTGGTCGCCGTCGAGGAAGTGGAGAGATATGCCAAGTGCCTCGACTACCTGCGCTACGCATTCAACATCGAAACCCTCGAGGTGCGAAACTTGTCCCTCTATGATTGCACCACGCCGGATTTCCAGGATGCGTTTGATTTCGTGTTACTGGCTGGCGTGCTTCATCATGTCAGCGATCCCAGGCTGGCTTTGCGGATCACTTTCAACTGTTTGAAGGACGGTGGCCAATGTCTGTTGGAGACGGTGTCCACCAGCCGGCATCACCTTGCCGAACCCTACTTATCCCCCGCTCAGCGCTCTCAGTGTGCCGGCATGAGTCGCATCGGCTGGAATTCGCTTTTGTTCACCCCCCGGAATCTGGCGGAGATGATGGGCGAGGTGGGTTATGAACTGGCCCAGCCTTGCCGAGCGATCAAGTACAAGACGCCGCAGGCCCGACTTTTCACCGTGGGCCGACGGAATCACCACGTGGGTCTACCCCGAGCCGGCCTCTCCGTACGCACTATCCGTTAGCTCGCATTCTCCATTCTTCTCTGCGCCCTCTGCGTCTCTGCGTTCAAATCATGCAACTACCGGCGGCAGGGCGGGTTTCATCCGCCTTTTTTGCCGCGGCGGGTGGAACCCGCCCTACTGAGTCTGTCGCACATTATCCCACGCTTGATCCCCAGCTTCGTGATGCCTACAGTGCATAGAGCGAGATGTGCATACACGATGGTTGGCTGAGGGGAAAACTGTGGCGAATAATATTAGTGCTCTGATCCATATCCACACCGATTATTCTTTCGACAGCAACATATCCCTGGAGATACTCGCCCGATTCGTGGCGGAGCATGACTTCGGATGTGTCGCGGTGACGGACCATGACACGATCGAAGGTGCCTGGCGGCTTCGTTCGATGACCGACGCCAAGGTGATTATCGGCGAGGAGATCACCACGTCCCAAGGCCACCTGATAGGGCTGTTCCTGAGCGAACACGTCCCAGCCGGGATGTCGGCAATGGAAACCGCCCGGGCGATTCGTGCTCAGGGCGGGTTGGTTCTGCTGCCGCATCCCTTCGCGCGGGTTTTGGGTTGTGGTTTGAATGAGGTGGCCTGGGAGATTGCCGACCTGATCGACGCCGTGGAGGTCAATAACGCCCAGAGCTTTTGGCCGACGTGGGACCGCCAGGCTGACGACTTCGCCGACCGCCTGGGACTGCCCAAGTACGCCGGAGCCGACAGCCATATGGCATCCAGCATCGCACCGTGTTACCAGACCATGCCGGAGTTCACCAGCCCGTCCGATTTCACGGAAGCACTGAGGGCGGCTAAGTTGAAGGTCGGGTATCACTCGCCGGCGTACTTCGCAGCCACGGGGTTCCGTGACGCCCGTTATCTTTTGGGCCTGGGCCTACCCGCTCCATTCGGGGCCAACGCAACCGCCGGCGTCAATGGCATGCCACAGACCCCCGCGGCGCGGGTTGCGTAGACAGGCAACGAGGCATGAGGCAAGAGGCAACAAGGCAACGAGGCAACAGGTAAGGGGCGACGCAAAAATAACTTCCCATTTTCGGCAGTCCCGCAGTGGAGCACCCGCCGCTTGCGCTAGGCCCGGCATTTATGCCGGGTATTGGAGTGGTTGCCTTTTGCCTTTTGCCTCTTGCCTTTCTTCTTGCCTCCTCAATCTGTGCAATTTGCGTAATCTGTGGATAGTAAAGAGTAGTAGTCGGGTCCGCAGACCCGACCTACAGACTCAGAAAACCAGTCACATCCTGCCCAACCGCACCATGTTCAGAGCTGTCTTGCATGCCCGGCCGCGGATTACCGCACGTGGGAGATGGGCTCCGAACCGACACTGCCGCACCTCTACTCCGTTCCGGTCCGCCAGGGCTATGTAGACCAACCCCACCGGCTTCTCCACCGTGCCCCCGCCAGGCCCGGCAATGCCCGTGGTCGAGACCGCCAAGTCCGTGCCGCTTCGCCGCCGGCACCCCACCGCCATCGCCCGAGCCACCTCCGCACTCACCGCGCCGTGAGCCTGCAACAGTTCCACCGGGACACCTAAAAGCTCGATCTTGGACTCGTTCGAGTAGGTCACATAGCCGCGGATCATATAAACGCTGCTGCCGGGGATGTCCGTCAGGTTCTTAGCCAGCAATCCGCCGGTGCACGACTCCGCCGTCGAGATGGTAAGCCGCCGGTCCGTGAGCAGGCAGGCCACCACCGAAGCCAACGTATCATCACCGGCTCCGAAGACCAGATCGCCCAGCACCTCCCGCAGCTTACGCTCATCGCGGCCCGCCGGCACTTCTGCCGGCGTCTGGCTGGTATCCTGGGCGACGATGCGGATGCTGATGATCCCATCGGATGCGGTGGTCCCCACCGCCGGGTTTCGCCCCGGAGTCATAAAATGCTCGATCCGGCGGCCCAGGTCAGCCTCATAGGACCCAAAGGTATGCAGCGAACGGATTACCACCGGTGGTCGCGGTGGTTGTCCCTGCGGTGCCATTCGGGCAGCAAGTTCCCAGAACATCCGCTTCATTTCCCGAGGGACGCCCGGCAGGCAGAAGAGCCGACATTTGCCGACCCGCGCCTCGATGCCGGGGGCTGTTCCGATAGTGTTTTCGAGGATAGCGGCGGTCTTGGGGATAAGTGCCTGCACATGGTCGGCTGCGGACGGCGGGCGCCCCAGCTTTACGAAAAACGCCTCGATTTGCTTTTGGGCCTGGGGATGAGACTCCAGCGGTTGCCCCAGCACCTCCGCCAGTGCATAGCGGGTGAGGTCATCTCGGGTAGGGCCTAGCCCGCCGTTTATGATAACCACGTCAGACCGATTGGATGAAGCCTGCATCGCCTCACGCAGGCTCTCCCGATCGTCGCTCACGGTGGTGTGCCGGGCGACCATGATCCCCAGCTCTGCCAGCTTGCGGGACAGCCACGCCGAATTGGTGTCGGTCACCATGCCGGTGGTCAACTCGCTGCCCACACTGATAATTTCCGCAATCATGATAAAAACCGGCCTCTCTCCACTTGGCGAGGCCTCTGGCTGCAACCAAGGGGGACAAGAGAAAAATCCGCAGATTACACAGATTATACAGATTGAGCAGACTGACAAAGGAATATACTCAAACCTGATTTCTGCTATCTCCCAGGCATTTTCTCGCAAGTCTGCGTACTCTGCGGATGTTGAAGAGTATTAGGGGGATGTCGGGTCTGCGGACCCGACCTACAAACTTTTGCACGTTCCGCGAAGAAATCGAACGTTTGCATTGCAGTTGTAGGGCGGGTTTCACCCGCCGTTGTGGCATCGCGCGGCGGGGTTAGATCAAGGCACTTACATCCACCCCCAGGGCTTTGGCGATGCGTTTGAGCGTGCGAACTGTAGTGCGGTCGGGATGGCGTTCGAGGCGTGATATCTGCGACTGGGGCAGCTTGAGCTTTTGGCCCAGTTGCTTTTGAGTGAGACCGGCGGCTTTGCGCGCCGCCACGATGCGCTCGCCAGCCAATCGCAAAGCCAATACATCGGCATCGACCCATTGAGGATCGCGCTGGTCAAGCTTGGCAACCGCTGTTCGGGCCATGTCGGCCTTCATCAGATGCTCGTATTCTTCGATGGGCACCAACACATGGGTTGGCTGATCGTCCTGGTACAGGTAGGCGTGAGCGATCTGCCGGTCGCGTTTGGCTGGGCTGTCTACGGTGGTTTTTCGGGACCGTTTAGCCCGGGCTTTAATTAACGCATTGGTTTGAGTTTTCGGCATTCCAACACTCGTATGCGATTTCTCCCAATGTCATACTGGAAGATGGCAGCATATTCGTCATTCCCCCCGAACCGGGAGAACCGTAGCATATATCGGCTCAAACGCGGGTCGGAGACAGCCTCCGAATTACTGATCGGCTCACAAGACAAGGTTTGGAGCCGGCGGTAGAACGAGTCGATCAGCCGCCAATCGTGACGCCGCTGGAGTAACCACGCTTCAACATCCGGATGTAGTTCCACCTTGATGCGCATACAAACCCCCTGCCGGTTGATCCGGCATAAGCCGCTGTACATTCACCAGGGTGGAACACAGCTCCGTTGCGTTGCTTTGATTCCCTTCTGCAGGCTGCGGTAACAGCCAGATGCTCCCTGCTCAGTGTTCCACCTGTCTTTTCGACGTGGGAGCTATACGTCTCATTTAACCTACCAAAGTATATATCAAATCTGATATGTGTCAAGTCGTAGGGTGAATTTTACCCAGGTCAATCGCACCCAATTCTCTGTTCTGAAAAAAGGCCCTGTAGGGTGGGTGAAGCTTCGCGGAGCGAAGCGAAACCCACCGCACCGGCTAATAAGTCCAAAGTCAGAAGCCAACGGGACTCCAGACCGTGAACTCGGAATTGAATGGTGGGTTCCACCTCGCTCCGCGAGGTTCCACCCACCCTACGTCTGCTGCGATGCAAACGTTCGATTTCTTCGCGGTACTGATTGGGGGTTGCGGCTGAAGGACGCGCCAAGTGCTCTGCGGTGAATTAGATGCACTTGCGTTGCCGGGAAACCGAAACTCGACAATAATACGATCCTAAGTGAACTGACCGGGAACGTGCACTACCCGTTTCCCAATTGCCTAAGCCGCAGGAGAAAGGTGCTTTGATGAACATTCTGATTGCCGACAAGTTTGAACCCGCAGGGGTGGAAAAGTTGGTTGCTTTAGGCTGTAGCGTGACCCAGGATATCGAACTGTGCGGCGATTCGCTGGTGCAGGCGGTCACGGACAGTGCCGCGGAGGTGCTGATCGTCCGCTCGACCGATGTGGAGGAGGCGACGCTGGACGCCGGAGCCGACCTGAAACTGGTGATCCGCGCCGGGGCTGGATACAACACCATCAAGTTCAAATACGCCCGCCGGAAGGGTATCGCGGTGGCCAACTGCCCGGGCATGAACTCGATTGCGGTGGTGGAATTGTCCTTCGGGCTGATGTTGGCTTTGGATCGGCGCATCGTGGATAACACCGTCGATCTGCGGAACGGGGTGTGGAACAAAAAAGAGTACAGCAAAGTCACTCGGGCCCGCGGGCTTAAGGGGCGAACCGTGGGGATCATCGGGCTGGGCCAGATCGGGGCCGGCATCGCCCGACGGGCCAAAGCCTTCGAGATGAACTCACTCTACTTCGACGTGATCGACTGCCCGGGCCTGGAGAAAGAACTGGGCATCGAGAAGGTCGATCTGAAGACGCTGTACAAGCAGTCCGACTTCATCACCCTGCACGTGCCCCTGAACGATGCCACCGAGCACATGGTCAGCACCGCCCAGTTTGCGATGATGAAGCCGACAGCTTTCGTCATCAACTGTAGCCGTGGCGGGGTGGTGGACCAGCAGGCTTTGGTCAAGGCGTTGGATGAAGGCCAAATCGCCGGTGCCGGACTGGATGTGTACGAGAACGAGCCCGGTGCCGGCGGCAAAGTGTTTGCCGACCCGGTGATGAACCACCCCAAGGTCTACGGCACTCACCACATCGGAGCCTCGACCGAGCAAGCTCAGTTAGCGGTGGCTGACGAGGTGGTGCGGATCATCGAGAAGTTCAAGACCGCCGGCGAGGTACTCAACTGCGTGAATTAGCGGCGTAGGGTGGGTGAAGCTTCGCGGAGCGAAGCGCAACCCACCGCACCGGTTGGTGGGTTCCACCCACGATGGGTGCCCGCGCTCCCCTTTGGGTCGCCGCTAAACGCTGCGGACTTGTCGCCGCTGACCCGCATTTTTCATGAACGCAGAGACGCAGAGAACGCAGAGAAGAAGGGAGTGCACCCAACGACAATGTCTCGCATCCTCCCCATTTTCCATTTTCTCAATTCTCCATTCTCCGCGGTGAATTAAATGCGATTGCCCGGGAGGGTGTTGGCGTGCAGTTTTGACCTCTTGCTATTCTGCGGATTGATGGGATAATAGTGGTTGGTGTCCTCGTGGAAGCACGAGCATGGTCTTGCGACAAGGCAAGGTGTCGGTTGCTTTTTGGTGGATTTGGATGCTTAAAAGGAAGCCTGATTTGCAGTGTCATTAAAGTGGAAGTTCAGGCAAAAAGCTCCTGGAGAGGTGGCTGAGTGGCTGAAAGCAACGGTTTGCTAAACCGTCGTACTGGGTCATACCGGTACCGCGGGTTCGAATCCCGCCCTCTCCGTTATTGTAAGCTTTCAGTAAGGCGGGTTTCACCCGCCTTCTTCATGTCCAGCGGCTGGTGAAACCCGCCATACGGTGACGCAAGCAAATAAAACTGATAAGATTCGCCGACGATGCCATTGGGAAGGCGGATTTAATGGACGACTCGATCCGAGACAAGTGGGCGGCTCTGATGGCAGAGATGCGTTCAGCCTCTCCAGGTGAGGTGTTGGCTGCCCATAACAAGGTGGCCCGCGTGGTGGCGGAGATGCTGGATGGTCAAGCATTGCCCGCGGGGGTGCGTCGCCTGCGTGTGGCTTTGCTGCGCTCGATAACGGCGGAGGTGCTGGAGAACTCGATCGTTGCCTGCCTGGCGGAGTTCTCGTTCGCGGCGGAGTTGTCTTTGGGGCAACTGGGCAATGTTGCCCATGAGGTCTGGGACACCGACTCCTTCGTCTACGCCCAGCCTTATGACGTTTGTATCGTGCTGGCGTTGGCGGACCATGTTTTGCCCGGGCTGTTCAGCCTCTCGCAAACCGATGGGCACGAAAGCGCTGCCGATGGATTCATTTCCCAAATCGAGCATCTGGCGGACCGATTCGCGGGTTTGGTGGTGGTCTGCAATCTGGTGTTGCCGGAGTGCTGGTTGACTCCGCACCTACAGGCTCAGACTGCGACCAGCGGGCGCTACGCGGTTGCCCGAGTGAACCAGCGGCTTGCCACCACCGCGGCGCAGAGGCCTAATCTGGTGGTCTGCGATATGGAATCGCTGGTTTTTCGGATGGGGGCGAGGTCGTTCTACTCGACTCGCGACATGATGGCGGCGATGCAGCCGTTCGCAGTGCCGGCGATTCCCGCATTGGCTCGGCAACTGGCGGAGTTGTGCATGTTGTACAAGGCTTCGCCGGTCAAGTGCATCGTCCTGGACTGCGACAACACGCTGTGGGGCGGGATCGTCGGCGAGGACGGGCTTTCGGGAATCCAACTGGGCGAGACGTATCCCGGGTTGTGTTATCAGCAGTTTCAGCGGCAGTTGGATGAACTGAGTCGTCTGGGTTTTCTGCTGGCGATCAACAGCAAGAACAACGAGGCGGACGTCAAACAGGTCTTCGAGAAGCATCCGGGCATGGCCCTCAAGATGGACCAGATCGCCGCAGCCCGCATCAACTGGCAAGACAAAGCCACCAACATGCGAGCCATCGCCGACGAGCTGAACATCGGTCTGGACAGCTTCGTGTTCATCGATGACAGCGAGTTCGAGATCAATTTGATCCGTGAGCAGCTTCCCGAAGTGCGATGTTTTATGGTGCCGCGTCAGCCGTGGGAGTTGCTGGGCCTGCTGCCCAACTCGGGGGTCGTCGATCGTTTGAGCGTCACCGCCGAAGACCGCCAGAAGGCGCAGATGTACACCGAGGAGCGTCACCGCCGCCGGTTTCAGGGGCAGACCGGGAACCTCGAGGAGTACCTGCGCGGGTTGGGGATTCAGATGAGCTTCGAGCCGTTCGATCCCCAGCAGCACCTGGCTCGCACCGCCCAGCTCACCCAGAAGACCAACCAGTTCAACCTGACCACCCGCCGCTATAGCGAAGCGGACATCCTGGAGATGATCGAGCAGGGGGCAGCCGTCTATCTGGCGTCTCTATCGGATCGCTTCGGGGACTACGGGCGAATCGCTCTGGCGATTGTGCAGCCGGGGGGGGGCTCGCCCCGGGCGTGCAATCTGGATGTTTTTCTGTTAAGTTGCCGGGTCATCGGGCGTGGGGTCGAGGATTCGTTCCTCCGCCTGGTGCTGGGGGAAGTCAAGCGAGCCGGTTTTGCGGAGGTTGCGGCGGAGTTCATTCCGACCGCCAAGAACGTGGTGTGCCGGGACTTTTTGGCCAGGAACGAGTTTGCGGAAACCAGCCGCACTGCCGATGATCATACCTGTTACAGGTATGATCTGGCCGGGGGTGTGCCGCCGGTTTCAGATTGGATCACCATCCGCGGAGAGCACCGCATCCATGGATAAGAAGCTACAGGGTATCATTTGCGACGTGTTCCGGGTCTCCACCGATACGTATCATCCACAACTCACCTCTGCGGATGTCGAATCCTGGGATAGCGTTTTGCACATTACCCTTCTGCTGACCTTGGAGCAGACCTTCGGCGTCTCCTTCGATCCCGAGGAAGGGTCACAGTTGATCTCTGTGCCAGCCATAAAAGCTGCCCTGTCCAAACGGAACATCCCCGACGCTGGCAAATGATGTAGGGCGGGTTCCACCCGCCGTAGCCTAGATAATTCATGGTTTCCCGGTGCCGCCGAAGGCGGTATGACGACACACAATGGTACAGAGTTTCCTGGCTGGGTGGCCCATGGCTTTAGCCGTGGGGGACGCGAATCCAAACGCCCAGGTCGCTATGGGGTTCGGTGGTGCTCGGATGAACCATTCGTGTCCCCCACCGCTAAAGCGATGGGGCACCCGCCCTCGAACTCCGGGCCGTGAACTCGGAGACGGAAGGCGGATAGAACCCGCCCTACAACTCGGAACTCGGTTGGTGGGTTCCACCTCGCT
>JAGLWJ010000432.1 GCA_023133475.1 Phycisphaerae bacterium
ACCGCTAAAGCGGTGGGCCACCCACGCGTCGGGGATACAAGTTCTCACAAAAATCGACAAAGGTATCGTGGTCCTCCAACGATACGCCACTTATGATAAATCAGACGTGGGGGTGAAGGCACTCGAACCAAAGCAAGTGAGAATGCAGTGCCTGGCGTCGAACGATCGCCCAGCGGGAGATTATGCTATGACAAAACAAGGCTCATATTTGACTCTGATTGTTGCTCTATTGGCTCTGCCGGCTTGCGCGTTAGCCGGCCCCGGCGCCCAGCCGTTCACTCTGGGCAAGTTCGTGCCGCACGATTGCTGGATGATGATCCACGGGACGCACGACCCCGAACGGGCCTTCATCGAGGCACACTGGGCGCGGGTCCTGGAGGAAGTCAAAAAGAGCGGCATCGACGTGGAGACAAGGCAACTGCTGGGCAGCTATATGGCCGACACCGAGCGGGCTGAGTTTGAAACAGCCTGGAACGCTGCCGTGGAACTGGTCAAGGGCGTGCGCTGGGGCGAGTTGATCGCCAAAGAGCTGGTCTTCGCCGAGCGAATGGGCGGGATCACTCCGGATATAATCCTGCTCTGCCGCTCGTCGCCCGAGAGCGTGAAGCACAACGTCCAGGGTCTCAAGGCGATTCTCGACACAATGGCATCGCTGGGCGAGAACGTTTCCGTCACCGAGCAAACCACCGATGGCGCGGTAGTGTGGAACCTGGGGTCAGCCGGGTGGCCTATAAGCCTGCACCTGTTCAACAAGGGCGACGTCGTGGGGATCGTGCTGGGGCAGCAGGCGCTGAATGACGTGCTGGCACTTATGGGAGGGAAAAAGGGCGCCAAAACGCTCGTGAATTCACCGCGTTTCCAGAAGGCCGCCTCCGAGCTTCCCGCGCCCGAGAGCGCTTTGATGTTCTTTGATTTCCAGATGCACATACGCGATATGAACCGCATGTTTGAACTGGTCTTCTCGCAGGCATCTGCCGCAGGCAAGCATCCCGGCGAAAACGCCCCCGGGGCGATCCGTTTCATTCGCAAGGTGTTTGATCAGATCAACTTCCTGGACTATTCGATGGTGGTCACCCGCACGGAAGGCCTACAGGAGATCACCCTCAGCACATTATGCCTGCGAACCGATGCCCTGGATCAGCCGTTGTGCCGGATGCTGACCGACCGGAAGCCGTTCCGGAAATTCGACAGATTCATCCCCAAAAACGCCGGCGGATTCAGCGTCTCGACGTTTGTGGATTTACAGAAACTCCACGAGGTCGTTCTGGACTTCATTCGCACCGAAGCCCCCGACGGGCCGGCTTTGTTGACCGCCTGGGCAAACCTTCAGCGGGAACTTGACTTCGACATCGAAACCGATCTGTTTAGTTGGTGGAGCGGTGAGACAGTACGGGTTACGCTCCCGCCGGCGATCAAAGGCCCATTCGCCTCGGAAGACTTCGCGTGGTTCATCCGCGTTAAAGATGCCAAGCTGGCTAAAGCCAAGGTCAACGCGGGCATCGATCGACTGGCGGCGCTGTTCCGCGAGCATGATCAGATGCTGATGCTGTCAGAAGCCAATGAGGTCAATGCCGAGGGGTTTAGAAGCATAACCCATCCGGTGGTTGCGATATATGGGCTTAACCTTATCGTGGGTGTGGCGGACGGGCATTTGGTGGTCGGCAATTCCGCCGCGTGTATCAATGCGTGTCTGGCTACTGCTGCCGGAAAGGCGCCGAGCATTGTGGAAGACGCTCGATTCAAGAGTGAAGGCCTGCTGCCCGACGGCCCGGTGTGCAGCGCTTCCTTCCGCGACCTTCGCAATCTGGGGCAGGAATGGGGAACAGCGTTCTTCATGATGGGCATGGCTGGGCAAATCATACCCGACGAACCCGATACCAAATCGCTCAAGGCTATAATACAGATGCTCGGTCGTCTCAGCACCGCCATCAACCAGATCGACTTCTTGAACTCCTCGGCGGCAGTATGCACCTTCGACGGTCGAAAATGGGCCACAAGGGAGGTCCTGAACTACAAGAGAATGGAGAATGGAGAATTGAGAATGGAGAAGGGGGAAAAACCGTCGGTGGAACCACACGGGAGTGTTTCGCGGCGATAATCCGCAATTGTAGGGCGGGTTTCACCCGCCGGTCAGTCCAAAGTCCAAGGTCCAAAGTCCGAGGTCCAAAGTTGCCTGTTGCGGGTAGAACCCGCCCTACACGCATTCTCAATTCTCCATTCTTAATTCCCTCCACGTGAGCTGAAGTGGGGATAGAATACCAAACCTATGCCCGCTGAAACCCGTCAACCTCGACTCGCTCCGCCCGGTGCGGGGCTGCCGTGGGTGCAGGCTGCCATGGGGCGGTATGTACTACTGCCGGCTATCTGCATGACGCATTCCTGGGGCATGGCTCAACGCTTCTTCCAACGTGAAGGGCGGCGGGTGCTGGAGTTGGCCAATCCGCTGAGCGATAACGAAATGACCGCCCGTGTGCTGGTCCACGGTATCCTGGGGATCGAGGACAGCTCGCGCTTCTGGTCGGTGGCAATGGCTATGGAGCACCTGATCATCGTCGGCGACACCATGACCAGGATCATCGTGGACCTGACCCACAACCGCCCCCCGTCAGCCCATGTGAATATAGCCGACGTGAAACCTCACGGAACCATCCCCGCCGCAAAAATCGTGCAGGACTACGGCGAGTTGCTGGCCCGTAGCCGCAAACGGTGCCTCGAACAGATCGGCAAACACAGAGCACCGCAACGCTTGAATCATCCGTGGTTCGGCGAGATAACAGCCCACCAGTGGCATTGCCTGGCAGCGTGGCATCAGCGTATCCACCGCCGGCAAATTGAAGCCATCATCAAATCCGTAGGGCGGGTTCCACCCGCCACAGGCAGCTTTGGACCTTGGATGGGTGGCCCATCGCTTTAGCGGTGGGGGACGCGAACGTTTAACGCGATTCGCGTCCCCCACGACTAACCCGCATTTCTCACACCGCAGAGAGCGCGGAGAACGCAGAGTATTTTCTGGAAAGAAGTTACAGCTAAATCAAGGCGTGTCGGGTTTTGACAGTGTGTTTATTGTCAGTTCAACGCTAATTGCGGTAACTCCCTACCTCTCAACTCTCTGCGTGCTCCACGTGCTCTGCGGTGAAATATCCGGGCTAAAGCCATAGACCACCCAGCCTGTTCCCACATTTTACTATCCGCAGATTACCCAGCGCGGCCTTTGGCCGCAACC
>JAGLWJ010000433.1 GCA_023133475.1 Phycisphaerae bacterium
ATTCTCGACAACTGGCCAACTTGGGTTAGGTTTGAGTATGTTTCTTTGTCAATCTGTGCAATCTGTGTAATCTGCGGATATTCTCTTATCCCCCTCTGCGTTCATGAATTATTTGGGTTGCCGAGTTGGGCAAAGAGGTCGTCGTATTGGGCGTGGAGGTGCTGTCGGCCGGCGGGGCTGACCAAGTGGTCCCAGGGCAGTATCTCGTCGCGGTCGCGCCGGCGGTGGGCGTACCAGGCGAAGTCGATCCCGGTGGCTTGGAAGGCTTCGTGCCAACGCTGGGCCTGAAAACATTCGTCCCAACCGTCGAACCGGGCGCCACCCCGCCAGGCAAACTCGATGGCGTCAGCCAACCGCCGATCCCCACGAGCGAAAACCGCCTCCAGAACCGAACGCTCGATGTTGTGGGCCTTGATGGTAAGCGGTGATTTCCTTCGCCAGGTGGCGGACCTCAGCCGATCGAGCACCTCACGAAAGTACTCAGCCCGTGGCTGGGCGGCCCACTGCAAGGGCGTGTGCGGCTTGGGCACCAGCCATCCGACCGAAACGGTGATCCGGGCGGGGAACCCACGCACCTCGCGGCAGATTTCGCTCACCTGGCGGCTAAGGTCGATGATGCCGTCGATGTCCTCCGCCCGCTCGCCGGGAAAGCCGGCCATGAAATAGAGTTTCAGCGACCGCCAACCGGCTTCAAACACTTGGCGGACGCCCTCGAACAAGTCCCCGTCGGTGACTTTCTTGCGGATGGCGGCCCGCATATCGTCACGGGCAGCCTCCACCGCAATGGTCACCCCGCTCTTGCGGACCCCGCGAACCATCCACGGGATGGCCTGCAACATCCGATCCACCCGTAGAGACGGAACGCTGATGCTCACTCGGCGGTCTTTGAACTTCTCGTGGATCGCCCGAGCCAGCTCTGCCAGGTCGGGATAATCCGCCGTCGAGAGCGACAATAAACCAATCTCCGAAAACCCGGTTGCCCGGTAGGCCTGCTCGGCAATATCGAGGATGCGCTTGACGCTGCGCTTACGCAACGGCCGCTTGGTGTACCCGGCGTGGCAGAAGCGGCAGTGCTGCGGGCAACCACGCATGATCTCGATGGCAATCCGATCGTGGACCACCTCGACAAAGGGCACCAGCGGGCGAACTGGAAAGGGGGTTTGATCGAAATCCCCGGTCTGACACCGGGCGATTTTGGTGGGAATGTCGTCCCGCAAGGGAGCCATCCGCGCGATGGTGCCGTCGGGGTGATAGGCGAAATCGTACAACGAGGGCGCGTAAATCCACTCGAACTTGCGAGCCAAGTGAACGATCATATCCCGCCGCGCGACCCCAGCCTCCTTCAGTTTCCGATAATGGCCCAGAATGGCAGCCATCGCGGCTTCACCGTCGCCGAGCACCACGAGGTCGAAGAAGGGTGCAACGGGTTCGGGGTTGTCAGCCTGAGGCCCACCACCGATGACCAGCGGATGCGAATCGTCACGGGCGCTGCTGCGCAGGGGGATGCCCGCCAGGTCCAACAGGGTGAGCACGTTGCTAAAACCCATCTCATATTGCAAGGAGATGGCGAAGATGTCCGCCTCTGCCACCGGCCGGCGCGTGTCCCAGGTGAACAGTGGGATTTTTCGAGCCCGCATCACTTTCTCGGCATCAAGCCACGGGCAATAGACCCGCTCAGCGGTCACCGCCGGGGTGTGGTTGCACTGCCAGTAGAGAATCTGGCAGCCCAGGTGGCTCATGCCGATGGCGTAGGTATCCGGGAAGGCGATGGCGACGCGGACCTGAGCCTGCTCCCAGTCCCCCGGTTTGACCAGTTGGTTCAGTTCTCCCCCGATATACTGCGCAGGTTTGGTGACATACGGAAGCAACTCAGCACTGACCCGTTCTGCAAGGCTTGCCATGGCAAGGTCATAACCCCACAATCATTCCCACGCAAGCGTGAGGAGGAAATGGAAAATTGAAAATTGAAAATTGAAAATGGGGGTGGGAAACATCATCACTGTGTGCACCCACAAAACGCGAAATGGTGAATGCTTATGACTCTTGCATATTTTGACTGCTTCAGCGGCGTCTCGGGGGATATGATCCTTGGTGCACTGGTTGACGCAGGCGTTTCGGTTGACACTCTGCGTGAGCGTCTGGCTGGCTTGGGAGTAGACGGCTACACCCTGACCGCCGAGAAAGTGCGCAGGCACGGTATCGCCGCCACGCAGGTGCGAGTCGAACTCGATGCCCGTGCGGACATGCCCTGCCGCCATCTCCAAGAAGTTGTTGCGATCATCGAATCGAGCACACTGCCGCATACGGTTCAGGAACAGGCTGTCGCTGTGTTCACTCGCCTGGCGGAGGCGGAAGCCCGTGCTCATGGCACCAAAGTTGACGAGGTACACTTCCACGAGGTTGGGGCTGTCGATGCCATCGTTGACGTGGTCGGGGCCATTGTGGGGTTGCACGAGTTGAAGGTGTCTCGCGTGCTCTGCTCAGCGCTGCCGACCGGGTCGGGGACGGTGCAGTGTGCCCACGGGGTCATGCCGGTGCCCGCTCCGGGCACGGTGGCTTTGCTTAAGGGAGTGCCCCTGCTGCCCACGGGCGAGCCTGGCGAACTGACCACCCCGACCGGGGCTGCCATCGTGACCACGCTGGCAGAATCGTTCGGCCCTCTGCCGGGCATGATTATTGACCGCTGGGGTTATGGGGCAGGTATGCGTGAGGGGCATGGTAGGCCTAACCTGTTGCGTATCTTCCTGGGTCGGTCGGCGGTGGGTTTTGAGGCTGACGACTCGGGGGCGGGCGACTCCACTGCGGACGAGGTGGTGGTGCTGGAATCGAATCTTGACGACATCTCGGCGGAGGCGGTCGCCTTTTGCGCGGCGAAACTGCTGGAAGCGGGTGCACTGGACGTTTACACGGTGCCGATAACCATGAAGAAGTCGCGCCCGGGACTCCTCCTCACGGTGCTGTCTCGGGTGAGCAGGGTGGCGGGCCTGGAAGAGATCATCTTTCGGGAGACCACCACCTTCGGAATTCGAGAGCACTACACCCGGCGAGTGAAGCTGGCAAGACACCACGAGACCGTCGAGACGCCCTTCGGATCGATTCGGATAAAGATTGGGTCGCGCCACGGTGTGGTCTACACCGCTTCCCCCGAGTACGAGGATTGCCGGCAAGCTGCCGACGCCGGCGGCACCCCACTACGAGAGGTGATGCAAGCCGCCACACACACGTGGGGGAAATTGAGAATGGAGAATTGAGAATGGAGAATTGAGAATGAGGGGATCACCATGGCGCAATGGTGTTTAGCGGCGGCAATCCGCAGTTGTAGGGCGGGTTCCACCCGCCTTCTCGGCTACTATGACACTCACCATGGCGCGGGTGATTAACCTGGGGATCGGTCGACATGGGCGTTGGCGTCGAATCGGGAGTTATCACTCACTTGAGCTTCATTCCGCCTCTGGCGGAGACCACCTTCTCCGGTGGGCAAATTGCGTTGCTCGTCATTATACTCGGTGTGTCCGCGAGCATGCTCCTCTCCGCCCGACGCCGCCGACCTCGAAACGCCAACTCACCTCGTGCCTATGTGCGCGAACAGGTTGCCCAGCTTCGTGAGGAGGCTGAGGTTAAAGGGGATATGGAGGCGCTCCTGGCTCAAATCCATGAGGTCGCCCGCCAGATGAGCGCCCAACTGGACACCAAGTTCTGCAAGCTCGAACGCGCCATCCGAGATGCCGACGAACGCATCGCCAGGCTGGACCGCATCGCTCGAATGGTAGAAGGTAAACCGGTGTGCGATATCACCGTGGAAAACGACGCCGGCAATGCGGATGAACGTTACACACAGGTCCATAAACTCAGCGATGCCGGTCTGCCCCCGGTGGAAATCGCCAAACAAACCAACCTGACCACCGGTGAAATCGAACTGATACTAGCCCTGAGACGCAAAACCGGAACCCTGGTAAGCTAACCTGCATTTCTCACATCGCAGTCGTCATGCCGCCAACCTGGTTCCTAGCCCGCATTTTTCACATTGTCTGTTCAATGCTAATTGCGGTAACTCCCTACCTCTCAATTCTCTGCGGTCTCTGCGTGCTCCGCGGTGAAATATCCGGGCCGGGAACCAAATGGTGGGTTCCACCTCGCTCCGCGAGGTTCCACCCACCCTACGTTGATGCTTACCCGGTTGACTTCCAGCCCTTAATCGATGATCCTGATGCCTGGACAGGCCTTTATCCCGTGGAACGTATCGAGAGCCGAAACGGTGACGTCAGCCGGCCGGAAGAAAGTGCTCGTCGCCATGAGCGGCGGAGTGGACTCGAGTGTGGCTGCCGCGCTGCTGGTCGAGCAGGGTTATGAGGTGATCGGGCTGTATATGCGCGTGGGCGTCGAGGCACCGGTCAAAGACGATTCCTGTTCGACCGGCGAGGGCGAACGCATCCGTCAAGGATGCTGCGGCACTGCCGATGCCGACGACGCACGGCTGATCGCAGGTAGGTTGTCCATCCCGTTTTACGCCCTCGACTTCAAGGACGACTTCGAGCGGATCATCGACTACTTCACCGCCGAATACAGCCGCGGCCGAACCCCTAACCCTTGCGTGATGTGCAACGAGCGGATCAAGTTCGGCAAGCTGCCGGACTACGCCAACGCGATCGGGGCGGACTACGTCGCCACCGGGCACTACGCCCGCGTAGGTCAGCGGGGCGGCCAACCGGTCCTGATGAAAGCCGTCGACGACGGCAAGGACCAGTCCTATGTTCTGTTCGGCATTGACCGGGCAGTTCTGCCTCGCGTACGGTTTCCCCTGGGCGAGATGACCAAAGAACAGGTCCGCCAAGCTGCCCTTGATCGGGGTCTTCCGGTGCACGACAAGCCCGGGTCGGTGGAAATCTGTTTCGTGCCGGATCAGGACTATGCCCGGCTGGTTCGCCGGCGTCGGCCTGAGAGCTTCGTGCCCGGCGACGTAGTCGATACCGAAGGCAACCTGCTGGGGCGCCATAACGGGTTACCACGCTATACCATCGGGCAACGTCGCGGGCTGGGAATTGCTACGGGGCGCCCTGTTTACGTCATCCGCCTCGATGTGGAAACCAACACCGTGGTCCTGGGCGAACGCCAGGCACTGCTGCAAAAATCGCTCATCGCCGAGAAGGTCAAGCTGTTGGTCGATGCCCCCCACAAACCGTTTCGAGTGCAGGCCAAGATTCGTTACCTGCACAAAGCCGCACCAGCCACCGCAACGTTCCTGGACCACGCCCGCGTGCAGGTCGAGTTCGACGAGCCGCAACCGGCGATTACCCCCGGACAGGCGTGTGTGCTGTACGACGGGGATGTCGTTGTAGGGGGGGGATGGATCCAGGTAGGGCGGGCTATCGTCCGGATTTGACTGCCAGACTCGAGCGAATCTCCTGGAAAATCGCTCGGGTGGCGGTGGAACGGTTCAAAGTGTAGAAGTGCAGCCCTGCCACACCGTTCTCGATCAGGTCCAGGCACTGCTCGGTGGCGTGGAGCACGCCGAGGTGGCGGACGGCGTCCGGGTCATCCTCGACCGCCTCGATCTTGCTTAAATAGTTCGGCGGGATAGCGGCCCCGCACATCTCGGTGAAGCGTTTGATCTGCCCGACACTCAGGATCGGCATGATCCCGGCGATGATGGGGACAAACACGCCCGAGCCGGCACATCGGTCACGAAACCGGTAGAAGTCGGCATTGTCGAAAAACAACTGCGTAATCAGGAAATCGACCCCGCTGTCCACCTTGTGCTTGAGATTATCGAGGTCCGCCTCGGGGCCGGCGGCTTCGGGATGAGTCTCGGGATGGCAAGCAGCCCCAAGGCACAACCCGGGATGACGCCGGCGAACGAAGCTGACCAAGTCGTCGGCATGGGCGAACCCGTCAGCCGTCGCTTCAAACCCCGACGACCCCGCCGGAGGGTCGCCACGCAGGCAAAGGATGTTCTCGATGCGATTGCTCTTCAAATCATCGACGATCTCGGCGATTTCACCTCGCGTATGTTCCACGCAGGTCAGGTGCACCAGCGGTTCGATATCGCTGTCACGCTTGATCCGCGTCACCAGCTCGAGGGTTTTCTTGCGCGTGCTGCCACCGGCACCGTAGGTGACCGATACGTAACTCGGCTGCAAGGGCTTAAGTGACTCGATGGTCCGGTACAGATCCCAAAAACCTATGTCGCTCTTGGGCGGAAAGAACTCGAATGACAAAGTCGGTGACCGATCCCAGATTTCCTCGATGATCCTCATATCTGCCCTATCCCCGCGTCAAAACAGCGGGTAGACAAACGGCGCCAGCGGAGATGAGCCGGCAAACACAATCAACGCACCAACGATCAACAGCACCGCAACCAGCGGAATCATCCACCATTTCTTCTCGTGCTTGATGAACGCGAAAAACTCTTTGACGAGAGATTGACTAGCCATTAGGAACTCGACTCCGTAGGGTGGGTGGAACCTCGCG
>JAGLWJ010000434.1 GCA_023133475.1 Phycisphaerae bacterium
GGGTTCCACCTCGCTCCGCGAGGTTCCACCCACCCTACTATTTATCAACGAACCACTCTCCAGCGCAATGCTGCGTTTCATTCCGGATTCGTAATCCACCTTGCCGGGCTTCTCGCGGACCAGATGGTTGCCCATCACCACCACGTCGATCCCGGTGTTGACGAAGGTGTTGATCGCATCCTGCGGTGTGCACACGATCGGCTCGCCTCGCACGTTGAACGACGTGTTCACCACCATCGGGATACCGGTCCTATCGGCAAAAGTCTTGATCAGGCGATAGTAGCGCCCGTTATCCTGTTCGGTCACCGTCTGCACTCTGCCGGTGCCGTCCTGGTGGGTGATGGCCGGCAGCACCGAGTGCATCTCGCGGCGGACCTTGGGCACCAGAAGCATGAACGGGGCATCCATCCCCTCGGGCATCTCGAAGCACTCGTGGGCACGCTCCTTGAGCACGCTGGGGGCGAACGGGCGAAAGGCTTCGCGGAACTTCACCTTGGCGTTGATGATGTCCTTCATCCTGGGATTGCGGGCGTCTGCCACCAAAGATCGCGAACCCAACGCCCGAGGGCCAAATTCCAAACGACCCTGGAACCAGCCCACCACCTTGCCTTCGTCGATCAGCTTCGCCGTCTCCGCCAGCAGGTCTTCCTCCCGGTCATAGTGCTGGGAAGCGATGTTGTTCCTCGACAGAGCCGCCTGAATTTGTTCATCGGTGAAGGACGGCCCCCAATAGACGTGCCTCATCACGAAGGTTCGCGGGTTCTTCAGCACCGAATTGTACAGGTAGAAGGCGGTGCCCAATGCCCCGCCCGAATCACCCGCTGCCGGCTGAATGAAGATTTTCTTAAAACCCGATTCCTCCAGCATCCGCCAGTTGGCCACACAGTTAAGCCCCACACCGCCGCCCACGCACAGATTGCCCATCCCCGTCACCCGATGGACGTGCGAAGCCATCTTCACCATGATCTCCTCGATGATTTTCTGGCCTGAGTGGGCGATGTCGCGGTGGAAATCGTCGATTTCGCTCTCGGTCGGCCGTTGCGGTCGGCCGAAAAGCCGCTCCCACCGGCGGTTGAAAATCCGCTGCGTCGAGTAGCCGTGGGCGAAGTATTTCATGTTCAACCGGAAGCTGCCGTCGTCGCGGATGTCCACCACCTCGCGGAACTTGTCCACGTACTTCGGCCGGCCGTAGGGTGCCAGGCCCATCACCTTCCACTCGGCATCGTTTACCCGAAAGCCCAGGTAGGCGGTGATGGCGCTGAACAGCAGGCCTACCGAATGCGGGAACCGAATCTCCTTTTCAAAGCGAATCTCGGTGCCCTTGCCCACTCCCCACGCCGTCGTGGCCCACTCGCCGACACCGTCTGCGGTGATAATCGCCGCCTCCTCAAACTCGGAAACCAGAAACGCACTGGCGGCGTGGGCCAGATGATGTTGACAATAATAGATGTCCTTGTCGGTGCCGAGTTCCTTCTGGATGGTGCGCCCGATGCGCAGCTTGGTCACAAGCCAGATGGGCATACTCTTGACCCAACTCCAGTAGCTCATAGGCCAAGAGGCCAACGTCGTCTCCAGAATCCGCGAGAACTTGACCAGCGGCTTCTCGTAGAACCCGATGTAGTCCACCTCGTCGATGGTGATGCCGGCTTCGTCCAGGCAGTACCGGATCGCCTGGGTGGGGAAGTCGCTGTAGTGTTTTTGGCGGTTGAAGCGTTCCTCCTCCGCAGCCGCCACCAGTTGGCCGTCATTGACCAGTGCGGCTCCGGCGTCATGGTAGTAGCATGAGATTCCCAGGACGTACACGTTTCATAGTTCCTAGTTGTAGGGCGGGTTCTACCCGCCTTCCGCCTCTGGCGGGTGGCCCATCGCTTTAGCGGTGGGGGACACGAATGGTTCATCCGAACACCGCCGGACCCCATAGCGGTCTGGGCGTTTGGATTTGCGTCCCCCACGGCTAAAGCCATGGGCCACCCAGCCTGAATGCCCCAGGCTAAAACGGTCGGATCGTTCGTTCCAGAGTGCTTTCGTGGTGCCGGTGATCCTCCCAGTAGCTCTCGTCGGCTTTGAGCAGTTTTCGGCGTAGCGGGTCCCCCAGGCGTATCAGCGAGAAGACTGGCAAGAACACGAAGAACAAAACCGACAATAGCACAAACGTCATCACTGCCCCCATGTAAGAGGCGACGGTCATCCACGCGATATAGATCAAGCGCCCGGCGGGCCGCGACGCCATGGAGATGATCCCTGCCGGCAGGCCGACGATCCACAGAGCCACCGCCAACCATTGCAGCGTCGATCCCGCCCACTGGGCTAACGGCTGATCACCGCGAAACTTATGCCAATCCGCACCCCACAGCAATGCACCGATAACCAGCAGGCCGACCAGTATGACCAGCCCGAATGTGCGCAATTCAGAAGCACTCGGATTGCGGTTGACCGCTTGCATAATACCGGCATCATACGCCTGAATACGCCGGGTTGCAAAACCAATCCAATCCGCCCCCGAAGCGCAAGAAAGAAAATCCGCACGCCCGGTTCGATGAGGGGGGAGGAGGTAGACTAAATGAAGCGGGGAAGGCGGGTGGAACCCGCCCTACTGATTTCTACCAGCGCTCCCACATACGCCGGGCGAGTTCACGCGACTTAATTGCTACCTCCTCCTCGTCCACGCCCAATACCACACCGTCCCGCATACGAAGTTGGCCGTTGACCATGGCCAAGCGAACCGGGGCTGTCGGCACCCCGAACATCATGTGACCCCAAAGATTGTCCATATGCAATGGAGTGGCTGGGGTGTACCCGACCACGATGACGTCCGCCAGGCAGCCCGGTTCCAAAACGCCGATCGGCTTGGTGAAGAACTTCGATGCGATCCGGCGGTTGTTTTCGAAGAGCATTCGGCAGGCTTCCACAAAGCCCGCCCGCGGATCGGCAGTGACATGCTTCTGTAGCAGGTGAGCCACGCGGAGTTCGTCAAACATGTTTGCGGTCATCGCGTCAGTGCCCAGGCCGATCTGAACGCCCATCGACAACATGCGCAACACCGCCGCCGCCCCCACCGCGTTGTTCATGTTCGATTGCGGGTTGTGCACCACATTCGTGCCCGAATCAAGCAGAGTCTCGAATTCGGCGTCGTCCAGGTGGATGCAGTGGGCACAGATGGTCTTGTCGCCCAGCATGTCCGCGTCGGCCAACCGCCGCACCACCCGCGCCCCGTATTTGCCAAGGGAATCCTTCTGGTCAAAAGTGGACTCAGCCGTATGGATGTGAAAGCCCGCGTTCAACTCCCTGCCCAGCTCCGACGCCCGGAACAGCGTCTCTTCGCTCAGGGTCATCGAGGCGTGCAGCCCGAACATGGCTGACAACATCGTGTCTTCCCCGTTGTCGTGGTGGGCTTTGAGGAACGTCACGTTTTCATCCAGGCCCCGGCGCATGGTATCAGGCCCATCGCGGTCGGAGACCTCGTAGCACAGGCAGGTGCGCACGCCAACTTCACCCGCCGCCTTGGCGATGGTCTCTAAGCTGCCGCGGATGGCGGTCGGCGAAGCGTGGTGGTCGAACACCGTGGTTGTGCCGGCCCGCAAACCCCGGCACAGCGGGATCAGCGAACTATACCGAACATCCTCCAGAGTCAGGGCTTTATCCAGCCGCCACCACAGACGTTCGAGGATTTCGACAAAGTTGGCCGGCGGATCGTCTTTTAACGCGATCCCACATGCGAAGGTGCTGTAGAAGTGGTTGTGGGCATTGATCAGCCCGGGCATGATGACGCCACCACCGGCGTCAATCCGCGTACAGCCCTCCGCCGACACCTCGTCGCGGCGCCCGACCTGCTCAATCAGGTTGCCCCGGATCAGGACCGCCCCGTCTTCAATGACCTGCGGGTTGTTTCCCAGGGTCACCACGATTCCATTGCTGATTAGTGTTTTCGTGTTCATTGGCCTTGTGTCTCCTGCCCCGGATTTTTCATGCCGCGGAGCACACAGAGTATTGTAGAGTAAGGAAGTTGCAACTCAAGCAATTGCTCTCTCCCGTTGACCCGGTAGGGCGGGTTCCACCCGCCTTCTTGGCTACAGCAATTGTAGGGCGGGTTTTACCCGCCTTCCTGGCTGCGGCGGGTGAAACCAGCCCTACCTTTGGCGGATGAAACCAGCCCTACCTTTGGCGGGTGGAACCCGCCCTACTTTGGCGCAAGAAAGCGGGCCGCCCATTTGCGGGGGCGGCCCGTTCTGTTTAATAATCGCAGGTTGTCGCGACGGTCTCTAGCGACGACGACGCACAACCGCCAGACCACCAAGAACCAACAGCGCCAGGCTGGTGGGTTCCGGCGTGTAGGTCAGGGTATAGGCGCCTTCACTATCCTCCCACCCGTCAACGAGCACGTAGTAGGTGCCGGCAGGATAGTCACCGGTGATCGCCTCTGGTGAGGTAGTCTCCCATGCCCCATCCAACTCGACCTCGGCGGAATCGAACAACCACATGTCCAGATCGATTAGTGTGTCGTCGAAGGCGAGGGAAAGGTCCAATGTGCCGCCGGGATGATCCAGTGCCCAGATATCGTCACCAGCCCGGTTGTACTTGAAGTCGTTGCTGTGCCCGGTGGTGTCACCATTGGCGATGTCTCCGGGCGCCAGCGTCCCGAGCGAATGGGCACTCATCGCCATGGCTTCGATAAGCGTGATGTCGATGCCGGTCCAGTCGGCGGTTGAGCCTACATAAGCCTGGCAGGCCAGGAACCACAGCGGATCGCCACCCTGATAGGAGGTAGCGAACACGCCGGTCCAGGTCAGATCGATCGGATTGCCGTCAGCGGCACCGTTGTCCGCAGTGTACCCGTTCTGATAAATCACCGAGATGTTGTTGATGTCATTATCGGTGAAGAACAGGTTGGCCTCGTTCGACCAGGGGCCGCCCCCACCAGCCACCCAGTGGGCCGAGACCTCGAACCGGGAGTAGGTGGCCACCGGCACAGCGCCCCCTCCCAAGTCCGTCTCAAAATGCCCGCCGTCGGGTGGAAGGTTGCCCACGTTCAAGGCATCAAACGGGGCGAAAGAGTAGTCTGCCATCGCCGGCGCAGCTAATAGCCCTACAACACAAAATAAAACAAGCTTTTTCATCTTCAATCACTCCTCCAAAAGAGAGCCTAATCCTATAACCCCTACCTGGGGATAAACACATTCTGAGCGAGTGGGGCAGGTTGCAAACCTGCCGCCCGCATCGTGGTGTTGTTCCGAACCACCATCAAACAAGACGTAAGAATTACCCCGTTTCGGACGGTACGGCACCTTCACTTCCCGCTCTCTCTCCATAGCAGTAGTGTTCCCCGCGCTCTCTCTGGCATCATTGTAAACCAACGGTCGCCCCAAGACAAGCCTATTATGCCTATTCTGCCACATTTTTGACACAAGATATGCCCACTATACGGCAAGTTAAGCGTCTTATCGGACTCTCGCGGGGATTATAGGGCGTATAATTTTATAGGACTTGTATTCCTGTCGTAGTATTGTGATCCTGTTCGTATTAGCGCGGGTGCCCCATCCCTTCTGAGGGTGGGTGGGGACGGCAATTGTAGGGCGGGTTTCACCCGCCTTCCCGGCGGCGGCGGGCGGCGGGTGGCATGGTCAAGGGC
>JAGLWJ010000435.1 GCA_023133475.1 Phycisphaerae bacterium
CAGCATTTTCCATTTTCCATTTTCCGCCTGGGGGTGAGCGATGATTAGTCCGAACAAGCTTGATACCACTCGGTTTTTCAAGGAGATTGATTCGGTTGCCGCCGTTGCACCGGCATCCGAGCTTTTCAGCTTGCTGTCGCGTTCGCTGCAACTGCCGGCGGATTTTGCCGCCCTGGTGAGGCGCGAGACTGGCGACCGGGTGCTGGTGACTTCCGGTGGTGAGGTGCCCGGTGACCAGGCTACCGAGGTGATGTTCATCCGGACATCCCCGCTGGAACTGTCCTTCGAGCGAACAGGCTTGAGCACCAAAGATGCCTACCTGTGCGATGCTCACGTTACCGTGCGAGTCTCCGCCGTGCCCGAACGTAGTGAGGCAGAGTCGTTCCGCAAGGCGATCCTGGGCAGCCGCCGGATCGTCCGCTTGCCCGCAATTGCCGAGTATCTGGAACCGGTGATCGCCGATGCCCTCATCGCCTTGGCTGATCGACACGAAGTCGAAGGCCTGGTCGACGGAAAACACCGCGATCAAGCCGCCAAAACACTTGGCGAAGCCCTCGCTATGCCTTGTTTCACTGCGGGGCTGACGCTGGCGGGTGCTGTTACGGTGACGTTCGAGTCGGCAGGTCTTCGTGAGGTGCGCGCCAAGCAAGCCCGGACCGCCCGTCGGCTCGACGAGCACGCCGCCCAGGAGCAGCTTGACACCGCCCTGGCTCAGGCACGTGCCAAACACATGGACGAGCTTGAATCGACCTTGAAGCATTTGCGGGGGTTGGCTGTCGAATCCCCACACGCCGAATTGCCCGACTTGCTCCGCACGTTCGAGGAGTCTGAGCGAGCCAAACTCTACGCAGCCTTATTCGAGTCGCAGGCTGTCACGCCAGCCACGGAGTGGATCGTGGTGGCTGGCGGGTCGGAGTTGCTGTTCTTTGCCCCCGGTGCGTTCGAGTCCCCAGCCCGGAGGGTCGTTCTCGAAGGCGAGATCGGGCCTCTGCGATCCGTCCGGGCTGTGACCTTGCCCGACGGCCGGCGTAGGCTGTTGGCTGGTGCAGCCCGCGGGGTCTACGAACTGGGCGTCGAGGATTCCGCCGCCGAGACCGTTTATGCCGCCCTCTCTCTTGGAGAGGTTCGCGGCGGCGTTAATTCCGTGGCTGTCTGTGGGGACTGGATATTTGCGACCCACTCGGAGTTGGGGCTGCTCCGCTGGCACCGGGCTGAGCCGCAATCCGTGACGTGTTGCTGCACGGACCTGACCCGCAATGCCAAAACAATTCGCAATGTTCAGACCGCCGCCGGCCGGGTGTTCTTCAGTGTGGACGAGCGGGTCGTGTCTTTCGCCGGTGACGACGAGAACGATCGCCACATCCACTCCGGAAGCGCGACGGTGATCACCGCCGTTCTGGCAACCGGGCGCGATTTGTTTGCCGGGAACGCTGACGGGCAGATTCTACATTGGCCCGAGGGCGAAACCACCACGCCGAGGGTGTTGCACGGCGGTAGCCGACGCCCGGCGGAGAGCATCGCGCTGTTGACCGGCGGCGGGGTTCCGCGGTTGTTCTATACCGACACCACTTTGGCAGTTTTCTCGCGGGTCGTGGGCGACACCTTTACCTGCCGCTACGAAGCCGGCGGCCAAACCTTGCAACGGGCAGTGGTTGCGTCGGATTTGATCGTAGCCACCGACGACCCCAGGCAGCGTCTGCTGATCTGGCGGCCTGACCAGACCAGCCAGCCGATTGCCGGCATTCACGTTGCACGGCTCACCAATCACAGCATCCAAGACACCGCCCTGGTGCCGCTGACTACACCTGGTGAAACATAGCCACAAAGGCGGGTGAAACGTATACATTCAGTAAACCCGTCCAGCCTGTTGTACCGCCGGCATCCTGCCTGTTGTACCGCCGGCTTCCAGC
>JAGLWJ010000436.1 GCA_023133475.1 Phycisphaerae bacterium
TTGAACCGGCGGTCGATTCGGGGCTTGAGTTAGCCCCGCACCGCGTACGGTAGACAGCATGGATGAACCGGGTAGGGTCCGCTGAGTCGAAACGGTCGACACAGGCAGGATGGGCCGCACGGCGGACCCTACCCGGTTGTAGGGTGGGTGGAACCTCGCGGAGCGAGGTGGAACCCACCATTCAGGGACAAGTCCAAAGTCCAGTTGGTTTCTGACTTTGGATTAGGGACTTTGGACTTATTAGCCGGTGCGGTGGGTTGCGCTTCGCTCCGCGAAGCTCCACCCACCCTACATCTGAGTCCTGCATTATCGCAAAGAACAGATGCACCCGGCGGATTATCGGATTACAGTGCCACTGTTTCTCCCTTGACATGCTACCGGCAAAACGGTTAGCATTGCTTGAAGAGGGGGGATTGGAAACGCCACTTCTGGCCTGGCGCCCTTTCGAGAGAGAAGGTCGGAGCTTGTAGGGCCCCGCGTTGAACAAAACAGGAGGGTGTAATCGTGGAACGCTCAACGATTCTGGCGAGAGGCATGTGGTTCATGGTGATCCTGGCCGCCTGTGCGGCCACGGCTAATGCCGACGACTGGCTGGCAGGTTGGGGATACAGGGCGCCTGTGCAGATCACCGGCTCAAGCTCTGCTTTAACGGGTTACCAGGTTCTTGTTACCGTGGATACGGCTTCGCTGATCAGTGCGGGCAAGCTGCGCTCTGACTGTGGCGATCTGCGATTCACGGATACTGACGGGGCAACCTTGCTGGATTACTGGATCGAGTCAGACTGCAACAGCGCTTCGACACGGGTGTGGGTGAACGTCTCCTCGATTCCAACCGGTGGAACCACGATTTACATGTACTACGGCAATGCCTCTGCCGGTTCTACAAGCAGCGGAGCCGACACTTTTGAGTTCTATGACGATTGCGACAGCTTTGCGGATTGGAGCCGGAACGGCGATGTGGATTATCAAAGTCTCGGGTTCACCATCGAAAACTCGGATAGCTACGTAATAACCGCCACATTTGAGGATATTGACAGTCATTATGTTCACTGGGTATACCACGGGCACAATAGTGTCGCGGTCATGACAGATACATCTGCCACGTACAAGTCGTATATAGGTCAGGATTATGGCGGAGGTCATAACCCCGGCGGCGTTTGGTATGGCTTGCATAATTCAGGAGGGCATAGTCAGACCTCGACGTATTCAGGGCACCCTACGCGTAATGCTCTTTACAAGTATATTATGACAAAAGAGGGTAGTAGCTGGAATTATAAATGTATAAAAGTTTCCGATGAGTCTGTGTTCGCCGAGGGTGATAAAACAGGGGATGTAGGAAGCATGCCATACATAGGATGGTATGGGTGCCACTATACGATCAGGGCGACTTATGCGGGGACTTTTGGCACCTGTATGCGATTCAGAAGCCGGCATTCGAGCGATAACGTAGCCGATGTATGCTACTATGAAGTGTACGTTCGCAAACACGCCTCGCCTGGACCCGGCACAAGTGTTGGAGCAGAGGAAACGCCCGGTATAGCCCCGTCGATCACCTCGCACCCCAGCGGAGCGACGATTTGCGACGGCCAATCACACCAAGTGTGTGTCAGCGCAAGTGGGACGGCACCGTTAAGCTACCAGTGGCAGAAAGACTCTGTGGACATCGGTGGGGCTACCTCATCCTGTTACACGGCAACCCAAGCCGGACAGTACCGTTGCATTGTGACCAATAGCTGCGGCAGCGCGACCAGCAACAACGCTACCGTGACCGTCAACACAGCCCCGTCGATCACCTCGCACCCCAGCGGGGCGACGATTTGCGACGGCCAATCGCACCAAGTGTGTGTCAGCGCCAGTGGGACGGCACCGTTAAGCTACCAGTGGCAGAAAGACTCTGTGGACATCGGTGGGGCTACCTCATCCTGTTACACGGCAACCCAAGCCGGACAGTACCGTTGCGTTGTGACCAATAGCTGCGGCAGCGCGACCAGCAACAGTGCTACCGTGACCGTCAACACAGCCCCGTCGATCACCTCGCACCCCAGCGGGGCGACGATTTGCGACGGCCAATCACACCAGATGTCCGTCACCGCCAGTGGGACAGCACCGTTGAGCTACCAGTGGCGAAAGAATGGCAGCGATCTCAGCGACGGCGGCAACATCTCCGGGGCGACCACCACCACGTTGGCCATCAACCCGGCGGCGCTCGCCGACGCGGGCAGCTACGACTGTGTGGTCACCAACGTCTGCGGATCGACCACCAGCACCGCCGCGACACTGACGGTGAATGCCAACCCGACGGCAACGGCTTCAAACAACGGGCCGGTCTGTCAGGGCAGTGATGTGACACTCAGCGCCGGCCCGGGCGGCATGGCCTCCTACGCTTGGACGGGCCCGAACAGCTTTACCTCCGGCGAACAGAACCCGGTGGTCTCGCCGGCTGTGGCGGGCCAGTACTGCGTGACGGTCACGGACGGCAACGGCTGCACGGGCTCAGCCTGCACGGATGTGGTGGTTGACACCTTCGACACGGATGGTGACGGCGTCGCCGACTGCGCCGATGACGATGACGACAACGACGGCGTGGCTGACGTCAGCGACCCCGACACGCTGAATCCTGACGTGTGCGGTGACAGTGACGGCGACACTTGCGACGATTGCTCGGTCGGCACCGACGACTTCGGGCCGCAGTCCGACCAGTTGCCGGGCAACGACGGCACCGACACCGATGGCGACGGCCTCTGCGACGCGGGTGATACGGACGACGACGGCGATGGGGTGGCTGACGGTGACGATTCACACTTGCTGGATCCGTACCAGTGCCGTGACGTAGACGGTGACAGTTGTGACGACTGCTCCAGCGGCACCGACGATCCAGCCAACGACGGCACCGACACCGACAGTGACGGCCTCTGCGACGACGGCGATACGGACGACGACGGCGATGGGGTGCCTGACGGTGACGATTCGCACCCGTTAGATCAGTATCAGTGCCGTGACGTAGACGGTGACACTTGCGACGACTGCTCCAGCGGCACTGACGACTTCGGCCCACTGTCCGATCAGTTGCCGGGCAATGACGGCGCGGACTTCGACGGCGATGGCGCCTGCGATGCCGGCGATTCGGATATCGACAACGACGGTCGTCTCAACGCGGACGACAGCGACGACTTCAACCCGAACGTCTGTGCCGACACCGATGCCGACGGTTGTGATGACTGTTCCAGCGGTACGTTCGACCCGGCCAATGACGGCACAGACACCGACGGCGACGGCCTCTGCGATGCCGGTGATACCGACGACGACAACGACGGCGTGCTCGACGATGCCGACACCAATTCGCTCAACCCGGACATTTGCCAAGACACGGACGGTGACGGATGCGATGACTGCTCGGTCGGCACTGACAACTTTGGCCCGCTGCCCGACAACGACCCAGCCAATGATGGGCTCGACACCGACAGCGACGGCCTCTGCGACGCCGGCGATACCGATGACGACAATGATGGCGTGTTAGACGGCGACGACACCGATCCACTGGACCCGTATGTCTGCCAGGACACCGACACTGACGGATGTGACGACTGCTCGCAAACCGGCGGCCCACCCGACCCAGCCAACGACGGGACAGACACCGATAGCAACGGAATCTGCGACGCCGGCGATCCGGACGACGATGGCGATGGCGTGCCTGACGGTGACGATTCGCACCCGCTGGATCCATACCAGTGCCGTGATGTTGACGGTGACACTTGCGACGACTGCTCCAGCGGCACTGACGATCCGTCCAACGACGGCACCGACACCGATGGCGACGGTCTCTGCGATTCCGGTGATACCGACGATGACAACGATGGCGTGCTCGATGGCGACGACACCGATCCGCTGG
>JAGLWJ010000437.1 GCA_023133475.1 Phycisphaerae bacterium
GCCGATTTCTCGGACAGACTCCTAGAGCCTGGTAGGCTCCAGTTACTTGGCAACCTGCTATCGCCCTAACGATGAACGGAAAATGCTGAACGGCAACGAACTGACATGAGTTTCGCTACCGGCGTAGCTGAAAACTGACAGCAGTCCCTCTGTAGTGCTTATAACACGCGTAACGGCTCCTTGCAACCCGTGAATAAAGCCTCCTCAGCAGAATCTGTGGGTGCGTGGGAGCGCGTGTCGGTTGCTTCGTTCTACCATTGGCGGAAAAAACCCGGGCCACAGGCCCTGCGGCACACAGATCGAGGTGTGTGCGGAGCATCTCGATGCGGTCCGCGCGGTGATCGCCGAAGTGGCACGTGCCGATCGGGGGCCCGGAGGCTGAGCGAAGTCCGTTTCCACGGTCTCAAACTCCTCATCAAGAACGCGGTGTTGCATCATGCTGAGTATCCCGCCCACCGTATCGATCTTCCTGTACACTCAGCCGACCGACATGCGCAAGGGTTTTAACGGGCTGTTGGCCATCGTCCGCGGCGAGTTTGCGGCCGACCCGCTCGACGGCAGCCTTTTCCTCTTCATCAATCGCCGGCGCGATCGGCTCAAGATCCTGCACTTCGACGGCAGCGGCCATTGGCTTTACTACAAACTTCTCGAAGCGGGAACGTTTGAAGTAATCGCCTCGGAGGGCAAGTGCACGCAGATCGACTCGACGCAACCGGCGATACTGCTTGGCGGCGTGTCGCTGGTTGGCTTGAAGCGGCGCAAACGTTATCAGCGCGCGTCGTAGTCTGCCACATCGAGGCATCGTGCAGTTGCTGTACTTTTTTCAAATAAATCCTGACTATGGCGTCGCATGTGTTATACTTGTCCGTGTGAGTGATGCAGCAAGCAAAGTCGTTGTCGTCGTATTCATATTCGGTAGCGATATGGAGTACAGCGGCGGCGAGCAACCTCGCCCGGCACATTTTCACGCTTTCATCATCAGATGCAGTACGCCGAGCGTGTGTGACTGGCACCTGGATAGGTAATGTCGCTGATGCCGAGTTGATGAATTCGCCGCAGATGCTGGACCTCGGGGCAATCTAACAGTTCGACCAGCCATCGATCACGATCCTGGTCAATAGCAATGTAGTTGTACACACGACCATCCGCAGTCAAGCTGGCCACGTCGTGCGAATACGGGCCGTAGTGGTGCAGCGTATACTCCGCGTCTAGCTCACATCCGGCAGCCTGAAGCAGATCAGCAGCCGAAAAGCCCCGACCTTGTGCAGATGATCTCGAACCTGTCGATAGCCGGTGATGGCGAAATACGCCGTGGCCACTCGGCACCAGATCGCACGTCAGGCTCTGCCTACCACGGTTACTTCCGATGATTCACGGCGAGATCGGCCGTTTTCGCTTGATATCGACGAGTTCGTTCGGGTATATTGACCAGTTGAAGGTGTGATAAATGGGACATCCCGGTTAAAGGGAACATGACGCATAATCTCGGTTGAAAGCTTGATAGCGGGGACGAAGAAATGATGAAGCGCGCAACTCTCACCATCGGTTTGACGTTGGCGGTTTCTGCCGCCTTGAACCTGAACACGACGGCGATTGCGAACCCAGCCCGAACGGCCACCGCGGAACCCGCTGGGCACGGCACCTGCGCCGTGAACACGGCCGACAGGGTCATAGCACGCGGCGCTGAGAAGCCGGGGACGTATCGGCCTGCCGCGCTGAAACGGATGTCTCCGCTGGAACATCTGCTGGCAGCAGGGCGGGGGCCGGTCGATTTCTGTTTCGCCCCGGGCACACGTCCAGAGGTCATGGCATACTACAACCAACTCATGCAAACCGGCCCGGAAGGCGGCCGCTACTTCATCGGAGGCAGTTGGCCTGTGCTGCAGGGAACACCGATCTCACTGACGTGGAGTTTGGTGCCGGATGGAGTGGAAGTCGACGGTGCCCCCAACGAACTGCACGTCCGCCTTAATGAACTGTTCGGCAGCCAATCGGCCTGGGAGGTACAGATCCAGGCCTCCTTTGACCGCTGGGAGGAACTGACCGGAGTCTCGTTTGCGCAGGTGCCCGACGACGGTGCGTCCTGGGGCAGCGATGGCGGGCCCACGCGCGGCGACGTCCGGATCGCCATGATTCCGATAGACGGTCTTTGCGACACCCTGGCATACGCCTACGGCCCTCCCGTCGGTGAGATTGTCCTGGACCGCGAGGAGACGTGGGCGTTAGCCACCGACGACTACAAATACATGCGCAACGTAATGACGCACGAAATGGGGCACCTGCTCGGCCTGCTCCACGTATGTCCGAACAACGGCACCAAACTGATGGAACCGCTGCACAGCATGGCTTTCGACGGTCCCCAACACGACGACATCCGCGCCGTGCAGTACCTGTACGGCGACCGATACGAACCCAGCGACACCACGGCGGAGGCCACCGCCCTCGGAGTCGCCGAGGTTGATACGCCGCTTGAACTGGGGCCTGTGCCGGATCCGGCAACCTCGAATAGCTCGCTGCTCAGCATCGACGGCGACGGCGACGAGGATTTCTTCGCATTCTCGATAGCGTGGCCCGTCAAGGCGACGGTGACCGTAACTCCGGTCGGCACCACCTACGACGCCGCATTCCAGGGATACAACGGCGTCTGTGACGGCGGCAACGAGATCGACAGCCTGGCCATCGCGGACTTGAACGTGGAACTCATTGACTGGGACGGCAGCACGGTGTTGGCAAGCGCCACAGTTGAACCCGCGGGTGTCGAAGTGACGCTCTGGGAGGTCGAACTCTCCACCGCGGAGACCTACTACATTCACGTATACGAGGACGACGTCCCCGCCGGGGCGCAACTCTACAAGGTGACAGTGACAATAGAGTATCCGGATTGTAACGAAAACAGCATTCCCGACCCGGACGAAATCGTCGGCAACCCGGATCTGGATTGCAACGGCAACGGTTGGCTGGACGAATGCGAGATCTCCGACGGAGCCCCCGACTGCGACGGGGACGGCACACTGGATGAGTGCGAGACAGACACCGATGGCGATGATACGCCCGACGACTGCGATAACTGCCCCAACGATCCCCACAAGACCGAGCCGGGGATCTGCGGTTGCGGGCTTTCGGACGACGACAGCGATGATGACGGTGTTCCGGACGCCTGCGGTGACGATTGCCCGATCGATCCGGACAAGACGACGCCCGGCCTGTGCGGTTGCAACCGTCCGGACACCGACTCCGACCAGGACGGTACGCCGGATTGCCAGGAGTGCGCAGACGACTCCGACAGCGACGGCGTGCTGAACTGCGACGACTACTGTTTCCTCGATCCCGACAAGAGCGATCCGGGGATTTGCGGCTGTGGCAACCCGGACACCGATTCCGACAACGACACCTTGCCGGACTGTGTGGACGGGTGTCCAAACGACCCTGATAAGTTCGTTCCGGCAGTATGTGGATGCGGTGTGCCGGACACGGACTCGGACGGCGACGGTCCTCTGGATTGCGAAGAAGCGTGCCCATCCGATCCGAACAAGACTGCCCCGGGCGAGTGCGGCTGCGGTAATCCCGACACGGATTCTGATGGTGACGGGGTGGCGGACTGTGTTGACGGGTGCCCGAGCAACCCGGCCAAGACTGATCCCGGTGTTTGCGGTTGTGATGAGTTGGATCTGGATTCAGACGCCGACGGGCTTCTGGATTGTGAAGAAGATTGTTCCTGGGACCCAAACAAGACGGAGCGGGGCGAGTGCGGGTGCGGTGTGGAAGACCTCGATTTCGATTGTGATGGAACTCCCGACTGCTTCTATAACGTCATCGACCTCGGGTCGCTGGGCGGGGACGACAACGTAGCCACTGGTCTTAACAACGCCGACTCCATGAAGATCACCGGTTGGGCGGAGACAGGTGATGTCATTCCCGACTGGGGAGACCCGATTCTGCATGCCTTCTTGTGGTATCAGGGGGAACTGACTGACATCGGAACGCTCAGCGGGTACAACAGCATCGGCAATGACGTCAACGATTCCGGTGTGGTAGTGGGGACATCCTGGGTGGAGAACCCGGATCATCCCGGCGATCCCTCCTACCAGTTCATGCGCGGTTTCAAGTACAGCGGCGGTGCGCTGACTGAACTGGGGCCCGGCTCCGATCCGGACCATGAGGACTGGTGGACCTGGGCGTTTGACATCAATAACGCCGGCCAGGTGGCGGGTCAAATGGGGATTCCCTTGTTGGCCACCTGGGCGGTCCGCTGGAGCGCCGGCGGTGGCGACCCCCTGGAATTCATGCCCAACGAGGAGCGCAGCGAAGCTTACGGCATCAACGAAGCCGGTCATGTGGTCGGTCGCTATCGGCCCAACGGGTCCGAGACTTGGTATGCTTTCCTCTGGGACGGCGAGCTGACCAATCTGGGGCTGGGGACCAACGGCTATTCCGAGACCAACGCCTATGACTTGAATGCCAACGGTTGGGTGGTGGGCTATGGAAGAGACTCGCTTACGGATGAGCCTCGTGCCTTCCTTTACCGGGAAGATGAGGGTGAGATGCGGGATTTGGGGGCGTTGGGTGGCGAGGACAGCGTGGGCTACGCGGTCAACGACTGCAACCAGATAGTCGGTTGGGCCAGAACATTCGCCAACGCCAAGCACGCCTTCCTGTATCAGGACGGGCGAATGCACGATCTCAACAACTTCCTGGTGGCCCGCCAGGGATGGCGACTGACGGCTGCGACGGACATCAACGAGAACGGTCAAATCGTGGGATGGGGACTTCACAATGATGAGGAGCGGGCCTTCTTGTTAACGCCGGGACGCGGGCCCGACTGCAACGCCAACGGTATTCCCGATGAATGTGACATCAGTTGCACCGCCGCCGAGGACTGCAATATCGATGGATGTGGCACGAGCGTCGACTGCGATAACGATGGCACGCCCGACGAGTGCGAGCCCGATTGCAACACCAACGGAGTGCCCGACGACACGGATATCGCCGCCGGCACGAGCAACGATTGCAACGACAACGCCGTACCCGACGAGTGCGAACCCGATTGTAACGACAACGGAGTGGCTGACGCCTGCGACATCTCCGGCGCCACCAGCGAGGACTGCCAGCCCAATGGTATCCCCGACGACTGTGAACTGACCGGCACCAATGACTGCAACGGAAACGATGTTCCCGACGAATGTGAAGACTGCAATAAGAACGGCCTGGCAGACCAGTGCGACGTGCCGGCGTCGTCGGGTTACCCTGATGGGCTATGCCAGGAGGATTGTTCCGCAGACCTTGACGAGAACGGAATTCCCGATGAGTGCCAGGTTCTCGTTACGGAGGTCAGTAGCCACTTCGTGAGCCCCGACAAACCCACGGTGCACTTCCTCGATGGAGTCTCGCTGTCACAGACCTTCACCGCCACGGTGGAGTGGGGACTGTGCACCCCGGGTACGGTCGAGTTCATCACACCGCGGGGAACACATATCGGAAACGGGGGCGGAGCCACGTGGACGTGCGTGCTCGACATGGGCAGCGACTTCGGGGAAAATGGCTCGCTGACCGTAGTGGCAAAGAGCGGAGACAATCCCCCGCTCAGATCAGCCAACTACGTAGTGAAGCTCAAGGTGATTCCAATACCGCCAGGTATGCCCACCAGCGGTTGGTCGGTCACGTCACTTTCCAACACAGTGAAGTATTCGCAGCCGAAAACCGGGCTCAACGTCGGCGACGACATTGTCCCCGGGGCGTCGGTTCCCAAGTGGTTACCGATTATCGGGGGGAAGTCCTGCAAGCTCGGCCTGTCGGCTTCGATCCTGCCCGAGGTAACGGGCGACGGGAAGGCCACAGCGGGGTTTGCCAAACTTAACGTCGGTAGCCCCGACCCGGAGGAGACAAAACCGAAGTTCAAGTTTGCCGGTAAACACTGGGGGCGCGTGAAGTCCCGCGGGCTGGGGGGCAGCGTGGGGTTCAACATCGGTGGCAAAGCCACGTGGGATTACGCTGGAGACCACTGGACGCCCGGCGGGTCGTTGGACATCGGACTCAACGCATCGGCGAATGTGCCCCCCAAGCCCATCCAATACTATGTGGTGGTGCCGCTGGGACCACTCCCAATCCCCATTCCCGTGGGCTACTTGCAGGGGAACTTTGGGATGGAGTTTGGCGCTTCGGCTGGCATCAGCGACTGGTCTGCCCCGTTGCTCCCGCAGTTCAACACCGAGTTCACCATCACCCCCAAGGGGGGCGGGCGCATAGGCCTTGGACTGGCAGATGTAGTGGCGGGCGAGTTCAGCGTGGGGGGGAAGTTCCCGATCGTGTTTCAGTACCCAGCCGAGCCGACGTTCAAGAGTTTCAAGGCGGCTTTGCAGGGATCGTTGAGAATCATCGTGGGGCCGTTTCACGAGGAGTGGCCCGTGCTCGACTACGAGTGGGACCTTTACACGGGGGGGACTGATCCCCTGGCCGAAACACGGCGCGGCGGCTTCGATCTGTCGGGGTTCACCCTGATCCCGCGTGACTATCTACGCTTCGGTTATGCGAAGTTCCATTCCGGCGACCACTCCCGAGGCCCGCGCGATGCCTGTGCCGGTACCACGGAACAGATGCTGCAAAGCAACGTCTACCCCTATCCGGAGCCGGCGCTGGTCGGGGTCGGTAACGATGGCCGTCTGGTTTGGATCTACGACGATCCTATGCGGACCAGCATCAACCGCACCGAACTGGTGTTCTCGGTATCGTCAAACGGAATCTGGTCATCGCCGGTGGCGGTGGCTGACGATGGCACAGCCGACCTCTCCCCGATGTTGGCGGCGTTGCCGGGCGGAGACCTGCTGGCCGCCTGGGAGAACGCTGACGTGGTCCTGCCTGACGAGACCGACCTGGAGACGATGCTTTCCCACCTGGAGATCGCGGTGGCCGAGTATGATGAGGTCGGCCAAACCTGGTCCAGCCAGACCTTCTTGACCAGCAACGATTATCTGGACCGCAGCCCGCGCTTGTCGGCGGCGGACAACGGTCTGGCGATGCTGGCCTGGGTCAGCAATGCGGCCAACGACCCGGTTGGTTCCTCGGGCCTGCCGAACGTGGTTAATTACACTTTGTGGGATGGCTCGTCATGGTCGGCGCCGGGCGTAGCCGCCACGGGCGTTCCGTCAATCATCAAGTCGGACATGGCTTTTGACGGGTCCGAGGCGCTCTACCTCTACTCGGCGGATACGGACGACGATCAGAGCACCGATGGTGACCAGGAGATATATGCGATTTCGTTCGATGGCGTCGCCTGGTCGGCGCCGCAGCGTCTGACCAACGACCTGGATACTCCCGACGGCAATCCCCAGGTGGTCGCCACCGGCGCGGGGCAATTCCTGTTCGCCTGGTATCGTGGCGGGGAGATCGTGACCGCCACGAACCTGGACCTGAGCGATTTAACCGTGGCGCTTGTCCCGGAGGCGGCTGGCGCCGCCATCGACTTCCGCTTAGTACGCGGTCCCGGCGGCGAGTTGGCCCTGGTATGGCAAAGCGCATCGACTGAGGGCGTTGACATCTGGTGGGCCGTCTACGATCCGGGGTTGGATGTCTGGAGTGGGCCGCTCCAGCTTACCTTCGACGACCCGACGGAACGCTGGATGGCTCCTACGTATTTGGCTGATGGCGACCTGATGATCGCCTACGGCAAGCAAAGCATCTCCTATACGACGGCCACGCTGAACGTGGACGGAGAGGAGATCGTGATCGACAACGTTCCGGTGCCCGGTCAGACAGACCTGACGGTGTTGGAGCATACGCTGGGCAACGATCTGGCCGTCAGTAGCAACGGAGTAACACTGGACCCCGACAACCCCGTGGCTGGTGATACGGTAACAATCACGGCGACGGTGGAGAACCGCAGTGACGTGCCGGCGACCGGCATCGAGGTCGCTTTCTACGACGGCGATCCCGACAGTGGCGGGACGCTGATCGATACAGCCAATGTAACCACCAACGGGGGCGTGTTGGTCGGCGGCGACGAAACCGAGGTAACAGTCCAATGGCTGGTTCCTGCCTCCAGCACGCCGCATGACATCTACGCAGTGGTTGATCCGAACGAGTTGCTGGCAGACTGCGACCGGGCCAACAATACGGGCGTCTCGGCGGGGGCATTGAAGCCGGACCTGGCCATCGACGCCATTGGCGTGGAACTGCCCAGCGCGACTGATCGGAATATCACCGTGTGGGTGACCAACCTTTCCGGCATCGAGGTTTCCAACATCGACATCACTCTGCGCCGCGACGCCCTGGACGGGACAGTGCTCACCACACTTAACGTCTCCGGGCCGTTGGCGCCGGGCGCGTTTGCCCAGGTCTCGTGGTTGTGGGCCGACGCCGCTCCGTTCCCGGGTCCCGGGCTTGAACTGTTCGCCATCGCCGACGAGGCCAACGCCATCGACGAGTTCGACGAGAACAACAACGTACGCTCGACGATTCTCAGAAACGAGGTGCCGGTCTTCGACTGCAACGCCAACGCGTACGACGACGTAATAGATCTGGCCGCCGGCACCAGCCAGGACTGCAACACCAACGGCATTCCCGACGAGTGCGACATCGCCGAAGAGGCCAGTCCGGACTGTAACGCGAACGACATCCCGGACGAATGCGATATGGCCGCCGGCACCAGCCACGACTGCAACACCAACGGCATTCCCGACGAGTGTGAGGAGGACTGCAATAATAACGGCTTTGCCGACGAGTGCGACATCGCCGCCGGCACCAGCCCGGACTGCAATGCCAACGGCACTCCGGACGAATGCGACGTTGCTGGTGGCGCCAGCCACGACTGCAACGCCAACGGCATTCCGGACGAATGCGACGATGACTGCAACAACAACGGTTTTGCCGACGAGTGCGACCTGGCCGCCGGCACCAGCCACGACTGTAACGCCAACGGTATTCCCGATGAGTGCGACGGTGACTGCAACAACAACGGTTTGGCTGACGAGTGCGACATCGCCGCCGGCACCAGCGAGGACTGTAACTCCAACAGCGTTCCTGACGAGTGCGAGATCGCCGGCGGGGGCGACGTCAACCAGGACGGGATTCTCGACGACTGCCAGGTGTTAGGCGCCTGCTGTGACGTGCCGCAGGGCACCTGCGCCAAGCTCACCACCGAACAATGCGCCACTGCCGGCGGCTATTATCTGGGTGATGGGACGGACTGTGTGACGGGCAGTTGCCCGTCCGGGCAGTACAGCAACGAAACCGATCTGGGCAGCTTCTTCCTCTTCAACCCGGGTACGGGCGTGGGCCTTGCCGACGATATGACTCTCGAGGGCACCGGGGCCCGTGACCTGGTTTACTACGACCTTGCCGTCTACGGCAACGGCGGCGGGGCTTTTGACGTGACCGCCGCGTTGTATACCAACTGCCCGGGCGACGGCGGCACGCTCATCGCCGGCACGGAAAGCGCCTGGACCGGTGTGGCCGACGATGGTGGAGCCCACGTGCTGTTCGCCAGCCCGGATTCCGTCACCATCGCGGACACGGTGTGGATGGTGGTGACCTTCTCCACCGATCAGGCCGCGTGGATCATCGCCGAAGAGCCGGAGGTTGGCGCCACGGATGACGTGTTCGGGTACGACTCTGCACCGTGGGTCTGCAACCAGCAGTTCGGCGGGGATCCCTGGAGCGGCTTCTGGGCCAATCTGCGTTGTGCCACGGTTATGGACTGCAACACCAACGGTGTTCTGGATTGGCAGGAAATCCTCGCGGGCACGAGTGCGGACTGCAATACCAACAGTGTGCCGGACGACTGCGACATCGCCGCCGCAACAAGCTACGACTGCAACACCAACAACATCCCCGACGAATGCGACATCACCGGCGCCACCAGCGCGGATTGCAACGCCAACGGCACGCCGGACGAGTGCGAGACCGATTGCAACGGCAACGGGGTTCCCGATGACTGTGATATCGCGGGCGGCACCAGCGCGGACTGCAACGCCAACGCGGTCCCCGACGAGTGCGACATTACGGCGCAGACCAGCCGGGACTGCAACAGCAACAGCATCCCGGACGAATGCGACCTCGCCGGCGGTACCAGTCAGGACTGCAACACCAACGGCACCCTCGATGAGTGCGACCTGGCCGACGGCAACAGCCAGGATTGCAACGTCAACGGCATCCTCGACGAGTGCGAGTTGGCCGGCGGTTCCAGCACTGACTGCAATACAAACGGCGTTCTGGACGACTGCGACATCGCGGGTGCCACCAGCCATGACTGCAACACCAACGGCACTCCGGATGAATGTGAGACCGACTGCAACGGCAACGGTTTCGCCGATGAATGTGACCTGGCCGGCGGTACGAGCCAGGATTGTAACGCCAACGGCACGCCGGACGAGTGTGAGTCAGACTGCAATAATAATGGTGTTGCCGACGAATGCGACATCACCGGCGGCACGAGCCAGGATTGTAATGCCAACGGCACCCCGGACGAATGTGAGAGCGACTGCAATAGCAATGGTTTCGCCGACGAGTGTGACCTTGCCGCCGGCACCAGCACGGACTGCAACGCCAACCGCCTTCCCGACGAATGTGACCTCGCGGGCGGAACCAGTTCGGACACCGATGCCAACGGCGTGCTGGATGAATGTGAGGACTGCAACCACAACGGCGTGCCGGATGGAACGGATGTCGGCGGCGGCGGGAGCGCCGACGCCAACCACAACGACGTGCCGGACGAATGCGAAGATTGCAATGGCAACGGCGACCTCGACGATGACGACATCGCCGGAGGCGTCAGCCTCGACTGCAACGGTGACGGCATTCCCGACGAGTGCCATACTTCCCAGTCACTAGTCGGATGGGGCTACAACGGCCACGGCGAAACCGACGTGCCCGCGGGTGATTTTCTGGCGGTGGCCGTTAACTGGAACAACAGCGTGGGTCTGCGAACCGACGGCTCGCTCGTCGCGTGGGGCTGGAATCTATACGGCGAATGCGATGTGCCCGCCGGCAACGACTTCGTAGCCATTGATGGAGGGCGATATCACAATCTTGCCCTCAAGGCCGACGGCTCGATAGCCGCGTGGGGTGCGGACCCGGATCACCGATGCGACGTGCCTGCGGGCAACGACTTTGTGGCGATTTCCGCCGGTGGCTTCCACAGTATGGCCCTGAAGGACAACGGTATGGTGGTGGCGTGGGGTCCTAACGGCGACCGGCAGTGTCGGGTTCCCACTTGCGATCACTTTGTGGCCATTTCCGCGGGCGACGAGCACAGCCTGGCCCTCAAGGCGGACGGTTCGATTGTGGCGTGGGGGCGGAACGAGTTCGGTCAATGCGACGTGCCCGTCGGCAACGACTTTGTGGCCATTGCCGCGGGCATGGAGCACAACCTGGCGGTTAAGGCCGATGGATCGCTCGTGGCGTGGGGCAGGAACGACTACGGGCAATGCGATGTGCCTCCGGGCAATGATTATGTCGATGTCGTCGCGGGTTACGGACACAGCTTGGCCCTCAGGGCCAACGGCTGGCCTGTCGCGTGGGGAAGGAACGATTACGGTCAGACGGATGTGCCTCCCGGCATGGAGTTAGGGCTTGTAGCCACGTGCGGCTACCACTACTGCGCCGTCGGGGCCGGCATCTTGCGGGACTGCAACGGTAACGCCGTTCCTGATGACTGCGACGCCGTCGGCGGCACCAGTGACGACTGTAACGCCAACAGTGTTCCGGACGAGTGTGAACTCGACTGTAACGCCAACGGTGTTCCGGACGAATGCGACATCACCGGTGGAACCAGTCTGGATGCCAACGGTGACGGTGTGCCCGATGAGTGCGTGTTCGACGATTGCAACTACAACGGCATCGCTGATGACCTCGAGATCGCTTCGGGAAGCAGCCACGACTGCAACGCCAACGGTATTCTCGATGTATGCGACATCACCGTCTGCACCAGCGCGGATTGCAACATCAACGGCTTCCCTGACGAGTGCGACATCGCCGCCGGCACCAGCCCGGACTGCAACGGCAACGGCACCCCTGACGAATGCGATCTGGATAGTTGGGTCGTCGAATGGGGTTCCCCAGAGTATGATTATGGTCTCTCGACCTACAATCCCGCTGGCCACGGCATTTTGGATGTTTCCGCGGGGGGGCAACTGGCGTTTTCCCACAGTCACAGTCTAGCCCTGAAGATCGACGGCTCGCTAGTGGGCTGGGGCGATCTCAACGCGGATTGCTACGGACGTTATGTCGCCATTGACTCGTGTGCCCGCTATAACATGGGCCTGCGGGCCGACGGCTCGATCTACGTGTCGGGCTCCTCCAACTACGGCCAGATCACCGATGCTCCCGAAGGTAACGACTTCATAGCCATTGCCGCGGGCGAGTACCACTGTCTGGCTCTCAAGGCCGACGGCTCGCTGGTGGGATGGGGTTATAATGGATATGGGCAGGCCGACGTGCCGGCTGGCAACGATTTTGTGAGCATCGCCGCAGGCTTTTACCACAGTTTAGCCATCAAAGCAGACGGCTCTCTTGTGGGGTGGGGCTCGAACTCAGATGGTCAGATCAATGTGCCGGCGGGCAACGACTTTGTTGCCGTAGGCGCGGGCAAATATCACAGTGTGGCCCTGCGGGCGGACGGCTCGTTGGTGGGATGGGGTTATAATGCAAGTGGGCAGACCGACGTGCCGGCTGGCAACGATTTTGTGAAAATCACCGTCCGCGAGTACGCCAATGTGGCTTTGAAAGCCGATCACTCAATCGTGGGGTGGGGTGGATATGGATATGGTGTGCTCGACCTGCCAGAAGGCAATAATTTTTCGGCCGTTGCCCTGTCCAACCGTCACGGCCTGGCTATTGTGGGTGGAACCAGCAAAGACTGCAACTGGAACACGGTTCCTGACGAATGTGACATCGCCTCCGGGGCCAGCGAGGATTCCAACGCCGATGGGATTCCGGACGAATGTGAATTCGACTGCAACGTCAACGCCGTCGCGGATGTCGCGGACATCGCCTTGGGAATCAGCCCGGACTGCAACGGTAACGCGATTCCGGACGAATGCGACCTGGCAAGTGGCACCAGCGCGGACTGCAACTTGAACGTGGTCCCCGACGAGTGTGACATCGCCGGCGCCACCAGTGCCGACACCAACGACAACGGCATCCCGGACGAATGCGAAGACTGCAACACCAATGGAATCCCCGATGATGTCGACATCGCCGAGGGAACCAGCCAGGACTGCAATAACAACGATGTCCCCGACGAATGCGACGTCGATAAGTCCCTCGTGGGGTGGGGCACGAACACCTATGGTAAGGCTGACGTGCCTGCCGGCAGCAACTTCGTCGCGATCGCGGCAGGCCAGGATCACGCTCTGGCTGTCAAGGTTGACGGCTCCCTCGTCGCATGGGGAAGGAACAACTATGGGCAGATCGACGTGCCGACGGGGAGCGACTTCGCGGCGGTTGCTGCGGGGACTTGGCACAGTGTGGCCCTCAGGGACGACGGATCACTGGTCGGCTGGGGCGGCAACGATTATGGTCAGGCCGATGCGCCCGCGGGCAACAACTTTGTGGCCGTTGCCGCGGGCGACTATCACGGTGTGGCTCTTCGCACCGACGCCTCACTGGTTGCGTGGGGCAGCAACGACTATGACCAGGCCAACGCGCCTGGCGGCAATGACTTTGCGGCTGTTGCCGCAGGCTCTTACCACAGTTTGGCCATCAGGACCGACGGCTCGTTGGTCGGGTGGGGCAGAAACAACCATGGGCAGATCAACGTTCCCGCCGGCAACGACTATACGGCCCTTGCCGCAGGCCACTCGGTCAGCTTCGCCCTTCGGGTGGACGGCTCGATTGCCGCATGGGGCATTGATGCTTTCGGAGGCCGCCTGATCGTCGACGTACCTACCGGCGACGGTTTCGTGGCCATTTCCGCGAATGTGATGCGAGCCCTCGCTCTCCGCGCCGACGGAACGCTTGTCGCGTGGGGTGCGGACTACGACGGCGGCGTGCCTCTCCGTAGCGACTTCAGGGGAATTGCCGCGGGCAACGCGTTCGGTCTGGCCATTGTGGGTGGAACGGCGCAGGACTGCAACGAGAACGCGATCCCCGACGACTGCGATCTTGCCGCCGGCACCAGCCAGGACTGCAACACCAACAGCATTCCCGACGAGTGCGAGACCGACTGCAACGGGAACGGCATCGCCGACAGTTGCGACATCGCGGGCGGAACCAGTCAGGACACCAACGCCAACGGCGTGCCGGATGAGTGTGAGGACTGCAACAACAATGGCGTCACCGATGACTTCGACATCGCCTCGGGCACCAGCGCGGACTGCAACGGCACCGGAGTGCCGGATGAATGTGAACTCGCCGGCGGCACCAGCGCGGACTGCAACAACAATGGGTTCCCGGACGAATGCGACATCTCCGGCGGGACCAGTCTGGACACCACCGGCAATGGTGTACCGGACGAATGTGAGGACTGTAACGGCAACGGGATCCCTGATGACGTCGAGATTGCCGGGGTCTTGTACGTTCTGATGAACATGGTGGACGAGACCGTGCAACTCTATGCCGTCGATCCGGCATCGCCCGAGTCGTCAACGTATGTCGGCGAGTTGGACCAGCGCGTCGACGTTGCTTACGGCTTCGCAACCCATCCCGCCACCGGCGAACTGTATACCGTGGTCTGGCAGGGGAGCAAACAGTGGCTGGCCATCGTAGACCCGCAAACGGCTGAGGTGACCATGGTGGACCGGCTCTACGAACCCGTCATTGATATCACGTTCCGCGGTGACGGCACACTCTTGGGCGTGACCGACGGGAACGCTGATCCGCCCGCGACCACCCCCGCCGCACTGGTGACCATCAGTACGACCGACGCCACGCTGACCGAAACCGGAATCGTTCTGGGAGTCGGCCCCGGAACCATGTACAGTTCGATCGCGTTTCTGCCGGGGACGGGATTCCTCTACCATAGCTGGGCACACCTGGAGCAACGCAAGTTGACGCGCGTCAACGTTGACAGCGGCGAGGTTGTCCTTCTCTATTCCGCGCAGAGTCCCGTACTGCCGCGGTCCCTGACCTTCCACCCGTCCTGGGAGCTGTGTGTCGCGGGGGCATACGCAGGTGACCTCTACTCGCTCGATCACATTGCCGGCGACAGCACGTATCTCGGTGCCGTTGGTCCCGTGACTCAGGGAACACCAGACTACTTGGAAGGAATAGCGTTCCTCGCTGGCGGCCTCGACTGCAACGGGAACGGAATGTTCGACACGTGCGATATCGCGTGGGGGATCAGTTCCGACGCCAATGGCGACGGCGTTCCCGACGAGTGCACCGACTGCAACCAAAACGGGGTGGACGACTTCCTCGATCTCACTGCGGGCACCAGCTTGGACTGCAACCTGAACTCGAAACCCGACGAGTGTGACATCGCCGGCGGCATCTCCCGCGACTGCAACGGCAACGGCACTCCCGACCAGTGCGACCTCGCTACCGGCATCAGCGACGACTGCAACAGTAACGCTGTGCCTGACGAATGCGATATCGCCGCGGGAACCAGCCAGGACTGCCAACCCAATGGCGTACCCGATGACTGCGATATCGCTGGCGGAACAAGCGTTGATGCGAACGCCGATGGCACTCCGGATGAGTGCGAGACCGACTGTAACACCAATGGTGTTCCGGACGATGTTGATATCGCCGGCGGCACCAGCCAGGACTGCAACGGCAACGCGGTACCCGACGAGTGCGACATCAGCG